>NZ_JBEZDM010000015.1:0-219165 GCF_040648335.1 Nonomuraea sp. NPDC049158 | reverse complement strand
CCCGCCGTTCCCGCCGGGTGCGGGTGGCCCGCCGGTGCCGCCGGTCGTCGGTGGCGCGCCGGGCGTGGGAGGGCCCGCGCAGCCGCAGCAGACGCTCATCCTGCACGTGCCCGACGCCGCCGCCGCGGCGGCCGAGCTGGCCGGGTGGCTGCGGCCGGGTGACGCGGTCCTGGTCAAGGGGCCTCGGGCGATGGGGCTGGAGCGGACGGCCGAGCTGTTGCTCGGGGGGGCCAAGCAGTGACCGACATCATCATCGCCGGTGCGGTGGGGCTGATCCTTTCGATGCTCGGGACGCCCCTGGCCATCCGGCTGTTCTCCCGGCGCGGTTACGGCCAGGAGATCCGCGAGGAGGGCCCGTCCGGGCACCACGGCAAGCGGGGCACGCCCACCATGGGCGGCACCGTGATCGTGCTGGCCTCGCTGCTCGCCTACGGCGCCTCCCGCCTGGCCACGCTGTCGGCGCCGACCGTCTCGGGGATGCTGGTGCTGTTCCTGATGACCGGGCTCGGCGCGGTCGGCTTCCTCGACGACTTCATCAAGATCTACAAGCAGCGCAGCCTCGGCCTGCGCAGCGGCGCCAAGGCGCTCGGCCAGCTCGTCATCGGCGCGATCTTCGCGGTGCTGGTGACCCAGCAGGCCAACGTCTACGGCATCACCCCCGCCGAGCCCCGGCTGTCGTTCCTGCGCGACTTCGGGCCCTCGCTCGGCATCGTGGGCTTCACCATCTGGGTCCTCATCATGATCGTCGGGTTCTCCAACGCGGTGAACCTCACCGACGGCCTCGACGGCCTGGCCAGTGGCGCGACCGGGGTGGTGCTCGGCGCGTACGTGCTGATCGGCAACTGGCAGCTGCGCAACAACTGCATCGACCAGCTCGGCCCCAACTGCTACTGGGTGCGAGACCCGCTCGACCTGGCCGTGGTGGCCGCGGCCGTGCTCGGTGCGCTGATCGGGTTCCTGTGGTGGAACGCCCCGCCCGCGAAGATCTTCATGGGCGACACCGGCTCGCTGGCCCTGGGCGGGGTGCTGGCCGGGCTGGCCATCGCCACCCGTACCCAGCTGCTGCTCATCATCCTGGCCGGGCTGTGCGTGATCATCACGATGTCGGTGATCATCCAGGTCGGTTTCTTCAAGATGACCGGTAAACGGGTGTTCAGGATGGCGCCGCTGCAGCACCACTTCGAGCTCAAGGGCTGGGCCGAGACCACGATCGTGGTCCGCTTCTGGCTCATCGCCGGTCTCTGCGCGGCCCTCGGGCTCGGGCTGTTCTATGTCGAATGGATGCCCAAGTAATGGCTCTCACCTGCGTGGCCGGGCTCGGCGTCTCCGGCACCGCCGTGGCGCGGGTGCTCGCCGCGCGGGGTGAGCCCGTAGTCGTGGTCGAGGCCGCCGAGGACGAACGCCGGCGCGCCGTGGCCGCCGAGCTCGCCGGCCTCGGCGTCGAGGTGCGCTTCGGCCCGATGGAGCTGCCGGCGGGCGTCACCCGGCTCGTCACCACCGGCTGGGCGCCGCACCACCCGCTGATCGCCGCGGCCCTCGCGGCGGGCGTCGAGGTGGTCGGGGAGGTGGAGCTGGCCTGGCGGCTGCGCCCCGCCCAGGCGGCCCCGTGGCTCGCGCTGACCGGCACCAACGGCAAGACGACCGTGGTCCGCATGCTCACCTCCATTCTGCTGGCCGCCGGGCGCAAGGCGCTGGCCGTGGGCAATGTGGGCGTGCCCGTGGTCGAGGCCGTGGGGGAGCCGTACGACGCCCTGGCCGTCGAGCTGTCGAGCTTCCAGCTGCACTGGTCGAGCACGCTCGCCCCGCACGCCGCCGCGATACTCAACGTGGCGCCCGACCACCTCGACTGGCACGGCTCGATGGAGGCCTACGCCGAGGCCAAGGGCCGCATCTTCGAGCGCGCGGGCACCGTGGTCTACAACGCCGACGACCCCGAGGCGTCGCGGCTCGCCGCCCCCTACCCGGACAAGGTCGGCTTCACGCTGCGCGTGCCCCGGCCCGGCCAGCTGGGCGTGGTGGAGGACCTGCTGGTGGACCGGGCGTTCGTGGCGGACCCCGCCGAGGCCGCCGAGGAGCTCGCGACCCTCGCCGACGTCCGCCCCCTCGCGCCGCACAACGTGGCCAACGCGCTCGCCGCCGCCGCGCTGGCCCGCACGCTCGGCGTCGCCCCCGACGCCGTACGCCAGGGCCTGCGCGACTTCGTGCCCGACCCGCACCGCATGGCGCACGTCGAGCGGGTCGGCGAGGTCGACTACGTCGACGACTCCAAGGCCACCAACCCGCACGCCGCCGCCGCGGCGCTGTCGGCCTACCCGTCGATCGTGTGGATCGCGGGCGGCCAGCTCAAGGGCGCCGACGTCGACGACCTGGTACGCCGGGCGGCGCCCAGGCTGCGCGGCGCGGTGCTGCTGGGCGCGGATCGCGCCCGGATCGCCGAAGCTCTGGCGCGACACGCGCCGAATGTCCCCGTCGTGGACATCTCCGCCCAAGACACTGGTGCGATGGATCGTGTCGTCACCGAAGCCGCCAGGCTCGCCTCCCCCGGAGACACCGTGTTGCTGTCGCCGGCCGGCGCGTCGCTGGACATGTTCGCCAACTACCCGGCCCGAGGGGAGGCCTTCGCGCGAGCCGTACGCGGCCTGGAGGCGGCCACGTGAGCACGACCACCTCTCCACAGGCTCCGGAGCGGCCACAGCAGAGCGCGGTCGAAGGGCCGACCCGCTGGATCCGCGACCAGCTCGCCGTGCTCAAGGAGCTGCTGGACAAGCCGCTGGCCAACTATTACCTCATCATCGGCTGCAGCGGGCTGCTGCTCGCGCTCGGGCTGATGATGGTGCTGTCGGCCTCCAGCATCGAGGCGATGAGGGTGACCGACAGCCCGTTCACCTGGTTCATCAAGCAGTCGCTGTCGGCCGGGCTGGGCCTGACGCTCATGTGGGTCTGCTCCCGGCTGCCGCACAAGTTCTTCCGCTGGGCGGGCTACCCGCTGATGGCGCTGTCGTTCATCGGTCTGGTCATGGTGCTGTTCATCGGCTCGTCCCAGCTGGGCGCCCAGCGGTGGATCGACGTCGGCTCCTACAGCATCCAGCCCTCGGAGCCCGCCAAGCTGGCTCTGGCGCTTTGGGGGGCCGACCTGCTGGCCCGCAGGGCGCGGCAGGGCCGCATCGAGTGGCGGCAGCTGCTCATCCCGCTCATGCCGGGCACCGCGCTCCTGGCCGTCATGGTCATGTTCGGCCGTGACCTGGGCACCACGCTGGTGCTGTTCATGGTCTTCCTGTCGCTGCTGTGGGTGGTCGGCGCGCCGGTGAAGCTGTTCGGCGGCATCCTGTCGCTCGCCGTGCTGGCCACGCTGATCATGATCAAGGTGGAGCCGTACCGCATGGCGCGCATCGGCGCGTTCCTCAACCCATGGGCCGACGCCCAGGGCGACGGATACCAGGCCGTACAGGGGCAGATGGCCATGGCCTCCGGCAGCTGGTTCGGGCTCGGCCTGGGCAGCAGCCGGGCGAAGTGGAGCTGGCTGCCCCACGGCGAGAGCGACTTCATCTTCGCCATTCTGGGCGAGGAGCTCGGGCTGATGGGCACCCTGACCGTGGTGGTGCTCTTCGGGCTGCTCGGCTACGCGGGCCTGCGGGTCGCCGCCCGGGTCAAGGACCCCTTCGTACGGCTGGCCGCCGCCGCCGTCGTGGCCTGGATCGTCGGCCAGGCCGTCGTCAACATGGGCGCGGTGCTCGGCGTGGTGCCCATCACCGGCATCCCGCTGCCGCTGCTCTCCTACGGGGGGTCGGCGCTGCTGCCGACCCTCGCCGCCCTGGGGATGCTGTTGTCCTTCGCGAAACGTGAGCCGGGCGCGCGCGAGGCTCTGGCCGCTCGTGGCCCCGGACCGGCCGTACGGGCCCTAAGCTGGCTTGGCCTGGGGGGAACGACCAAAGGCCGAGTGAGACGTTAGGGAGTGACCTAGATGAGGGTGGTCCTCGCCGGTGGCGGGACGGCCGGGCACATCGAGCCGGCTCTCGCCCTTGCGGACGCGCTGCGCCATTATGACCAGCGCATCGGCATAACCTGCGTGGGCACCGAACGCGGCCTCGAAACCCGCCTGGTCCCGGCCAGGGGATACGAGCTCGAGCTGGTGCCGGCGGTGCCGCTGCCGAGGGCGATCACGCCCCGGCTGCTGACCGTGCCCGGCCGGCTGGCCGGGGCGGTCAACGCGGTGGCGGCGATACTCGACCGCGTCCAGGCCGACGTCCTGGTGGGCTTCGGCGGCTATGTGGCGACCCCGGCCTACCTGGCGGCCAAGCGGCGCGGCCTGCCGATCGTGGTGCACGAGGCCAACCCGCGGCCCGGCCTGGCCAACCGGCTGGGCGCCCGGCTCACCGACCACGTCTTCACCGGCTTCCCCGACCACGTGCTGGGCAAGGCCGAATACATCGGCACCCCGCTGCGCCGGGAGATCGTCTCGCTCGACCGGCTGTCGATGGGCGACAAGGCCCGCTCCTGGTTCGGGCTGCAGACCGACCGGCCCACGCTGCTGGTGTTCGGCGGTTCCCAGGGGGCCAGGTCGCTCAACGAGGCCGCGCTGGCCGCCGCGCCGGTCCTGCGCTCGGCGGGCGTGCAGGTGCTGCACGTGCTCGGCCCCAAGAACACCGTCGAGCGCGAGCCGCCGCCCGGCGACCCCCAATACGTCCTGCTGCCCTACGTCGACCGCATGGATCTCGCGTACGCCGCCGCCGACTTCGCGCTGTGCCGCAGCGGCGCGCTGACCTGCGCCGAGCTCACCGCGGTCGGGCTGCCCGCCGCCTACGTGCCACTGCCGCACGGCAACGGCGAGCAGCGGATCAACGCCGAGCGCATCGCGGCGGGCGGTGGCGGGTTCGTGGTCGGCGACGCCGACCTGTCATCTGATTGGATCGTCCACAACGTCCTTCCCGTGCTCCACAGCCCCGAGCGGGTCGTGGCCCTGTCGGAGGCCGCCTCCAGACTGGGACGGAAGGACGCCGATATCATTCTGGCCAGGAAAGTGTTGGAGATAGCCCGATGAGTCTCGTCAAGCTGGTCGATCCCGTCGCCGCAGAAGAGCTGGGGCGCGTGCACTTCATCGGCATCGGCGGCGCGGGGATGTCCGGGATCGCGCGCATCCTGCTCAAGCGCGGGGTGCGGGTGTCCGGCAGCGACGCCCGCAGCACCGATCAGGTCAACGAGCTGCGCGAGCTCGGCGCGATCGTGCACATCGGCCACGCCGCCTCCCACATCAGGGACGTCGACACCGTGGTGGTGTCCACCGCGATCCGCGACTCCAACCCCGAGCTGGGCGAGGCGCTCAAGCAGGGGCTGCGGGTCATCCCGCGGGCCGCCGCGCTGGCCTCCGTGATGGCCGGGCGCAACGGCGTCGCCGTCGCGGGCACCCACGGCAAGACCACCACCGCCTCGATGATGACCGTCGCGCTGCAGAAGTGCGGGGCCGACCCCTCCTACTGCGTGGGCGGCCAGCTCGTCACCACCGGGCTGGGGGCCGACGAGGGGTCGGGGGAGGTGTTCGTCGCCGAGGCCGACGAGAGCGACGGCTCCTTCCTCATGCTGGCCCCCGACATCGCCGTGGTGACGAACGTCGAGGCCGACCACCTCGACAACTACGGCGACCCGCGGGCCGTGCACGACAGCTTCGCCCGCTTCGCCGACCGCATCGCCTCACTGCTGATCGCCTGCGCCGACGACCCCGGGGCGGCGGAGCTGGCCGAGGTGGCGCGGGCGCGCGGCATCAAGGTCATCACGTACGGCGAGACGGGCGACTACCGCGTGCGCGACGTCCGGCCCGACGGGTTCGGCACCACGTTCACCATCGAGGGCATGGGCGAGGTCCGGCTGGCCGTCCCCGGGGCGCACAACGCGCTCAACGCCACCGCCGTGGTCGCCGTGGCCGTGGCACTGGGGCTGCCGTTCGAGGAGATCAGAGACGGGCTGGCGACCTTCACCGGGGCCAAGCGGCGCTTCGAGGCCAAGGGCGAGGCGGGCGGGGTCGCGGTGTTCGACAGCTACGCCCACCATCCGACCGAGCTGGCCGCCGACCTGAGGGCCGCGCGGGACGTGGTGGCCTCCTACTCGGGCGACGGGCGGGTCATCGCGATCTTCCAGCCGCACCTCTACTCGCGCACCAGGTTCTTCGCCGAGGAGTTCGGGACGGCGCTCGGGCTGGCCGACGAGGCGATCGTGCTCGACGTCTACGGCGCCCGCGAGGACCCCGAGCCCGGCGTCTCGGGGGCCATGGTGGCGGGCCGCGTGCGGCTGCCCGCCGAACAGGTGGTCTACGCGCCGGACCGGGCCTCGGTGCCGGCCCTGGTGGCGGCTCGGGCCCGTGGCGGCGACATCGTGCTGACGATGGGCGCGGGCGACGTGACGGAGCTCGGACCACAGATCCTTGAGCAGCTCTCCGCGGGCTGACCCGGGGGTCGGCTATGCCTGGCGCGGCTCTCTCTGGGACAGCTCTGTGGTCCCCCACGGCCGGCGGCCACAGGCGGCCGGGCGGCGGGGGGTCTGGCGGTGGGGCTCTGGCGTGGCGCCGTGGGCGGTGGCTGGGCGCGGCGTAGGTTCGGTGGCGCACAGCGTGGCGTGGGCCGTGAGTCCTGCGCGGCGTAGGTTCGGTGGCGCACGGCGTGCCGGTTGCGCAAGGCGGGCGACCCTGGGAGGGCGATGAAGGCGCGCAACGCTTTTCTGGTGCTGCTGACCGCCGGAGTGGTGGGCTGCGCCGTCTGGCTGATCTTCTTCTCGCCCGTGCTCGGCGTACGTTCGATCGACATCGTGGGAAATGTCACAGTGCCTGCTGAGCGCATCGAGCAACAGGCCGGAGTGCCGGAGCTGCATCCGCTGGCCACCGTCGATCTGGCCGGCGTGGAGGCCCGGGTGATGCAGATCAGGCAGCTCGCCTCGGCCAAGGTCGACCGGGTCTGGCCGGGCACGCTGAAGATCGAGGTGGTCGAGCGCGAGCCGATCGCCGCGATCACGGCCGGGGGCAAGGCGGCGCTGATCGACAAGGGGGGCGTCGTCATCGAGATCCAGGACATGGTCCCGCCCGGCCTGCCGACGCTCAAGGTGGACCGCCCGGCCGCCGGTGACCCCACGACCATGGCCGCGCTGGGGGTGATCCAGTCGCTGCCCGGCGATCTCGCGGCCAAGGTACGGGGGGTCCGGGCCTCCTCGCCCGAGGGCGTGTCGCTGGAGCTCTCCGACGGCCGCAGCGTGGTCTGGGGCGGGACCGACCGGGGCGCGGACAAGGCTCGCATCCTGCGGACACTCCTACGCCGCAAGGCCGACGTCTACGACGTGAGCTCACCCGACGTGGTGACGCTCAAGTGAGTCTGACCACACCGACGTGGTGACGCTCAAGCGCTAGACCACACCGACGTGGTGAGGCACAAGCGCTAGACCACCTCGACGTTGTGAGGCTCAAGCGTTGGACCACATCGACCTGGTGGCGCTCAGGCGGCGGACCCCACCCGCCTGGTGACGGTCAAGCGACCGGGCTCCGCCGTGCCGCCAACTGAGCCGCCGTCCGGCGTGATCCGGGGGTGGGGTTGGCGCGTCCAATGGGATATGCGCCGCATAAAGGGCGGCGCACCTGTCAGAGCGCGCCGATCATGCCGCCACGCGATGGCCGAGTCTGTCCGGGATGGGGGTTCCGGCGTGAGAGCCTGTAACACGGCGCGTGGCAGAGGAGGGTTCCGACCTGGCGGGACGACGGAGCGAAACGGACAGCCCGCGACACGCCGGACGTGCTTGCGGCGCGGTTAGTTGACCCGCCCGGAGCGTAACTCCTACTGTCCGTATCAATCCTCAGGTTGACATAAATCTGAATCTCAACTTGAGGTTGAGAGTTAACGAAGCAGAGAACGCGGAGACGATCCGCACCGAAATGGCAAGTCAACGAGCGGAAAGGCCCCTCGTCGTGGCAGCACCGCAGAACTACCTCGCGGTCATCAAGGTCGTCGGCATTGGCGGCGGCGGAGTGAACGCCGTCAACCGGATGATCGAGGAGGGACTCAAGGGCGTCGAGTTCATCGCGATAAACACCGACGCCCAGGCGCTGCTGATGAGTGACGCCGACGTCAAACTCGACGTGGGCCGCGAGCTCACCCGCGGGCTGGGCGCCGGCGCCAACCCCGATGTGGGGCGCAAGGCGGCCGAAGACCATCGCGAGGAGATCGAGGAGGTCCTCAAGGGGGCCGACATGGTCTTCGTGACCGCGGGCGAGGGAGGCGGCACCGGCACTGGCGGCGCCCCCGTCGTGGCGAACATCGCCCGATCGCTCGGCGCGCTCACGATCGGTGTCGTGACCCGGCCGTTCAGCTTCGAGGGCCGCCGCAGGGCCTCGCAGGCCGAGGCCGGCATCGAGACCCTGCGCGACGAGGTCGACACGCTGATCGTGATCCCCAATGACCGGCTGCTGTCGATCTCCGACCGGCAGGTGAGCGTGCTCGACGCGTTCAAGGCGGCCGACCAGGTGCTGCTGTCCGGTGTGCAGGGCATCACCGATCTGATCACCACGCCTGGCCTGATCAACCTCGACTTCGCCGATGTCAAGTCGGTCATGTCCGGCGCCGGTTCGGCGCTGATGGGCATCGGCCACGCGCGCGGTGACGACCGCTCGGTCGCCGCGGCCGAGATGGCGGTCTCCAGCCCGCTGCTGGAGGCCAGCATCGACGGCGCCCACGGCGTGCTGCTGTCGATCGCCGGCGGCTCCGACCTCGGCCTGTTCGAGATCAACGAGGCCGCCCAGCTCGTGTCGATGGCGGCCGCGCTCGACGCCAACATCATCTTCGGTACGGTCATCGACGACGCGCTCGGCGACGAGGTCCGCGTCACGGTGATCGCCGCCGGGTTCGACGATGTGCCGCCACCGGCGGAGAAGCCGCTCCCGCGCCCGCAGAGCCGCCCCGCCGCCGCGCCCACGGCTCCGCCCGTGTCGTCGCCGGTACGCCCCAGCGTCTCGGCGCCCAGCGTGAAGGCCGAGCCCGCGCCGCAGCGTTTCGACCAGCGGCCTGAGCTGCGTCCCGAGCCGCGCTCCGACTTCAGGCCCGAGCCTCGCCCCGAGCCGCGCTCCGACTTCAGGCCCGAGCCTCGCCCCGAGCCGCGCTCCGACTTCAGGCCCGAGCCTCGCCCCGAGCCCCTGCCCGAGCCGCGCGCCGACCTCCGTCCCGAACCGCCGCGGCCGGACCAGCGGTCCGACTTCCGCTCCGACCATCGGCCCGAGCCGGTGCGTCCGGTGGAGAGCGCGCCCGAGCCGGCGGCCCACGAGCCGATCGCCGACGAGCCCTCCGGCCCCGTCTCGATCCCGCGGCCCACGCCCGAGCCCGCCAATCCGCCCACGCCCATCACCTCCCGCATGTCGGAGCCCGCCAAACGCCGTCCGGTGGTTTTCGAGGAGCAGGAGGAGGAACTCGACGTCCCCGACTTCCTCAAGTAGCCCGACTCTCCGCCGCTCCTTCCTCACCGGGCCTCGACGGTCCTTCACCGGGGGAATGGAGCGGCGCAGCCGCGTTCGGGGCCGGTTCTTGCGGCCGGGTGATCTGATTCACCTGGCCGGGGGTGATCGGAGCCACGTGGCGGGAGTGATCGGAGTCGCGTGGAGCCGGGGTGGTTGGAGCCAGGTGGCCGGGGTCGCCTTGGCGCGCAGCAGGGTGCCGTCCTCACGTGGAGCGCGGGTGACCGGAATCCGGCGGCCGGGGTGGCCGGACTCGCGCTGAGCCCGGGGTGGCCGGACTCGCGCTGAGCCAGGGGTGGCCGGATTCGCGTAGCGCCGGGGTGACCGGACTCACGTGCCTCGTCACGGCGGCCGGCCCCGTGCGGGATCAGCGGCCGTCTTCCTGGAGGCCCCCGGCCCCGTGCGGCGGGTGGGGCCCACCGGGCTTGCCGTACCAGAAAAACAGTGCCGCACCACATGGGAGGCGCGCCCTGCGGCATAGAGATACCCGAGCGGAGCGAAGAGGTGGACGTGAGCGTGAGTACGGACGAAACCGACCGGACACGGCGCGATGAGAACGACCGGGCGGGGCGCGACGAAACAGACCCGGCGCGGCGGGACGTGGCCGACCGGACGCGGCGGGACGAGATCGCGGCGGGGCTGGCGGAGGTGGAGAAGCGGATCTCCGAGGCGTGCCGGGCGGCCGGGCGCGATCGGAGCGAGGTGACCCTGATCGCCGTGACCAAGACCTACCCCGCCTCCGACGTCCGCCTGCTGTGCGAGCTCGGCGTCCGCGAGGTCGGCGAGAACCGCGACCAGGAGGCCGCCGCCAAGGCGCGCGAATGCCAGGAGCTCCCGCTGACCTGGCACTTCGTCGGCCAGTTGCAGACCAACAAGGTCCGTTCAGTGGTCTCCTACGCCGACGTGATCCACTCCGTGGACCGGCCCAGGCTGGTCGAGGTGATCAGCCGGGAGGCCGAGAAGCAGGGGCGCCAGGTCGGCTGCCTCGTGCAGGTGGCGCTCGACGACGACCCGGCCAGGGGCGGTGCCAGGCCCGCCGACGTACCGGAGATCGCCGACCTGATCGCCGCGGCCGCGCACCTGTGGCTGGGCGGGGTGATGGCCGTGGCGCCGCTGGGGGAGGACCCGGGCAAGGCGTTCGCCCGGCTGCGAGAGTTGGCCGCCGCCGTACGGGAGCGCCACCCCCGTGCCACGATGCTCTCGGCGGGCATGAGCGATGACCTCGGCGCGGCCGTCGCGCACGGCGCGACACACGTTCGGGTCGGTACGGCGTTGCTCGGTCGTCGCAAGCTCTTCGTCAGGTAATGTCCCGTCAAGTGGGTCTTACAGGCCCACCACCACAAGTAGAGGTCGATCAGCGGTGAGCTCCAAGGGGGTACGGCTGCCGCCTCGGACCCGGCGACAGGCCCGAGCGAGTGCGACCATGAGCAGGAGGACGACGTAGCGATGGCCGGCGCGATGCGCAAGATGGCGGTCTACCTCGGTCTCGTGGAGGACGACCGCTACGAGAGGTATGAGACCTACCCCGACGAGTACGCCTACGAGGACGAGCCCCCGCGGACCGGCGAGGAGCGGGCCGTAGCGGTCCAGGAACGCGACGACGAGGCAGACTCCGGGGTCCCCGCGCCGAGGCCATCCACGACCGTCCTGGAGCGCCGTACGACCGATCTGGCGCGCATCACCACCCTCCATCCGCGGACCTACAATGAGGCCCGGACGATCGGCGAGCACTTCCGCGACGGCACCCCGGTCATCATGAACCTGACCGAGATGGTTGACAGCGACGCAAAACGCCTGGTCGATTTCGCGGCAGGTCTGGTCTTTGGCCTACATGGCAGCATTGAACGTGTTACCAACAAGGTGTTCCTGTTGTCCCCAGCCAATGTCGAGGTGACCGCCGAGGACAAGGCTCGAATCGCGGAACGCGGGTTCTTCAACCAGAGTTAGAGTCTCTGTATGTCTATCGCACCCAACCAGGCCTCACCGAGGCTCGGCGGGCACATCGGAAGTGGAGGCGCGGCCAGACCGTGGGGATCGTAAGCCAGATCTTGGTCGTTGTCCTGTCTCTGTACTTGGTGCTGCTCATCGGCAGGATGATCTTTGAGACGGTCCAGGCGTTCGCCCGTCAGTGGCGCCCCTCGGGCGTCGTGCTCGTGCTTGCCGAGGCCACCTATACCGCAACCGACCCACCTCTCAAGTTCCTCCGCCGTTTCATTCCCCCGCTCCGGTTGGGTACGGTGGCCTTTGACCTAAGCTTCACAGTCCTCTTCATCATCGTCCTGCTCTTGATCCAGTTCGCCGGATTGCTGGGCACGCGGTGACACGGGCCGTGAGGCACCGGTCGTGATCCAACTCGTGTCCGCGCTGAAGTGATTCGGGTTAACCGTCCCTCCGGACAGACTCCAAGCGCGCCAAGGAGACCAAAAGATGCCGCTGACGCCCGCTGATGTGCGGAACAAGCAGTTCAGTACCACTCGGCTACGGCCGGGCTACGACGAAGAAGAGGTCGACGCCTTCCTCGACGAAGTCGAGGCTGAGCTCGACCGCCTGATCCAAGAGAACGAGGAGCTCCGCGCCAAGCTGGCCGAGTGCCTGCGCGGTAAGGTGCCCGGGGGCATGAGCATGCCCATGGCCTCCGCTCCGGTGCAGGAGCAGCCGAAGCCCGAGATGATGATGCCGCCGCAGCCGGAGCCGATGAAGGTTCCCGAGCCGCAGCAGCAGCCTCAGCCGGTCCCCGTCATGAACATGCCTCCGGCCGAGGACAACATGGACACCGCGGCCCGCGTGCTCGCGCTGGCCCAGCAGACCGCCGACCAGGCGATCTCCGACGCCCGCCGCGAGGCGGACGAGACGGTCACCCGCGCCCGCCGCGAGGCCGACGAGATCCTCACCAAGGCTCGCCGCCAGGCCGAGCAGGTCATCGGCGACGCCCGTGCCCGCGCCGAGACGCTCGAGCGCGACGCGCAGGAGCGTCACCGCCAGGCCATGGGTTCCCTCGTCCAGACCCGTGACGAGCTGGAGCGCAAGGTCGAGGAGCTGCGCAGCTTCGAACGCGAATACCGCAGCCGCCTCAAGCTCTACCTGGAGAACCAGCTCGCCGAGCTGAACGTCTCCGCGGAAGGCAGCGGTGGCTTCCCGGTCATGACCGGCGGCGGTCCCTCGGCGGCGGCTCCGGCCATGTCGCACGCGGTGCCTCAGGGTGGTCAGCAGCCTCTCCCCGGTGGTCCCAACCCCTTCGGCGGTGAATCCCCGCAGGGCGCTTTCCCCGGCGGTGACGGTCCGCACAACGACCGCCGGTAAAGTAGCGGGTCATCAAGGACCCGTCACTCGAAAGAGCCCTTTGTGATCCTAATCAGTGCTGGTTTGGTGCTCGCGGCGGTTGTCTTGCTGATCGCGGGCTTCGTTCTGGCAAAGCCGTTCCTGATCATGTGGTCCATCGTGGTCAGCGTGCTGTCCGCGCTGTTCCTGGTGATCGGGGCGCTGCTGCGGCGTCACGAGCTGTTTCCCGGTGGTGGGCGGGCCGCTGCGCCGGCCACCCCGCCGGTGGGGCACGCGCCTGCCGGCCTGCCGCATGGCCAGACCCAGCAGGGTCCCCTGGGGGCCCCGATGGGAGCGCCGCCGTCGCCGCGTCCACAGACGCTCCAGCAGACGGCCACCGCGCCGGCGCAACGCCGTCCCGCGGTGCGCGGGATCTCCCCGGACGCGCTCGTCCTGGTGATCCCCGGACGCAAGCGCTATCACGTCCCGGGTTGCCGCCAGCTGATCGGACGGGATCAAGAGGAGCTCACGTACGAGGAGGCGCGCGAGGAGGGCTTCACGCCCTGTACGGCGTGCCTGCCGGATGCAGCGCTCGGCGGACGGCAGCTGCCGCCTGCCGCCGGCCCCGAGTCCGCTGCCACCTCCAAGCCCGGCGGCGTTGAGCCCGCCGTCACCCCCTTGCCTGGCGCCGCTTCCGGCCCCGGCTCTGCTACCGGCGTCGCGTCCACCTCCGGCCCGGTTACCGGCTCCGTGTCCGCGATGGGCCCCGCGCCGGTCGGCGGTTCCAAGCCTGGTTCCGCGCCTTCCTCGGCTCCCAAGCCTGGTTCCGGCCCTTCGTCGGCTCCCAAGCGTGGCCCCGAGCCTCCGCAGACTCCCAAGGTCCCCGCGGACCTCCGGGCCGAGGCGCCCGGCGCCACACGCGACCTGCGCCCCCCGGTGTCCGCCGGCCCGGCGAAGCCGAAGCCCGACTCGAAGGCCTCCACCCCCGCCCCGGACCCGGCCGACGCTCCGGCCGAGCCGACCGGCTGGTTCGCCCGCCCCGCGGAGCCCGCCCCGTCGTCCAGCGCTACGACGAAGCCGGCCGCTGCAGGGCCCGGCAAGGACCGCACGGAACCCCCGTCGTCCGACCCTTCCGCCGGCCCGAGGCTGGCCCCGTACATCACCACCATGCCGTCCTCCGGGCAGCCGTCCTCCGGCCGACCTGGGAGCGGTCAGCCAGCGTCCGGCAGGCCCGGATCTGGTCAGTCGTCGTCGGGCAGGTCTGGGTCCGGTGAGTCGTCGCCGGGGAGGCCTGGGTCCGGTCAGTCGGCGTCCGGCCCGTCCGGAAGCGGCCGTACTCAGGACCGTGGTGCCGCGCCGGACCTTGACGACCCCGGGCCCGCGACGGCGCCTCAGCGTGCCGTACAGGCGGGAGATCCCGCGCCGCAGCGTCCCGCACCCGGCAAGGCCGGTTGGAGCCCGTCGTCGGACCGGCCTGAGCGTCCGGCCGTGGCGCCCGAGCGCCCCGCCTCGTCGGCCGAGTCCGCGGCCAAGCCCAAGGGCCCCCTGCCTACGGGGCCGACCGCGTCCGGTAAGCCGGGGCGGCCCGAGTCTGGTGGGGCTGGCGGGTCTGCTGGATCTGGTAGCGGGTCCGCTGGGTCTGGTGCGGTGAGTGGGTCCGGCGGTGGTACGCCGGATTCCGGCGCCAAGCCTGGCAGGCCCGGGTCGGCGTCGCAGGTGGCCAAGCCCGAGCGCCCTGGATCCGGAGGGGGAACGTCCGGAACCAAGGGAGAGACGTCGGGATCCAAGGGAGAGGCGTCCGGAGCCAGGGGTGAGCGGTCCGAGTCGGTGGGCGGGACCGTGATCATGCCGGTGCAGCCTGGAGGCGCTTCCGGGGCGACGTCCAAGACAGAGGGCGCCGGGTCCACGAGCGGGTCGCGCCCGGACAGCGGGAGACCCGCTGCCGGTGCGGCCCCTGCGGCGAGCAGACCCGCGGAGAGCGCCAAGGCGGCCGAGAGTGCCAAGGCAGCGGCCAAAGCGCCCGAGCCCGCATCCGGGCCCACGCCGCCCAAGCCGGGCAGCGCCGCGTCCACGAAGCCGGATGGTGCCGCGTCCGCCAAGCCGGACGGTGGCGCGTCCACGAAGCCGGACAGCATCGCGTCCGCCAGACCAGGCAGTGGCTCGTCCACTAAGCCAGACAGTGGCTCGTCCACTAAGCCGGGCAGTGGGGCGTCCGCCAAGCCGGGCAGTGCCGCGTCCGCTAAGGAGTCCCCTGGCGGGGGAGACGCCGACCCCGCCAAAGAGGCGAGCGCCAAAGGCGGCAAGCCCGACAGCGAAGGCGCGAGAAAGAGCGGGCGGTCGGCCACGGTGAAGGTCATCGTCGGCACCCGCCGCTTCCACAGCACCGCCTGCCCCCTCATCCGGGGCGCGGGTGACACGGGTGTGGAGACCATGACGATCTCGCAGGCCGAGTCGGCAGGCTTGACGAGCTGCTCGGTCTGCCAGGACGACCGCGAGTCCGCCGGCTAGGCGAGCCTGGGCGTAAGCCTCGACGTTGGTTCATCGGCCCAGGTAGAGGTCGCCTGGGTCGAGCGGCAGAGCGAGCGGTCCGGGTCGGGCGGGCCGGGGTAGGGCGCGGCCGGGCCGAGCGGGCCGGGTAGGGCGCGGCCGGGTTGGGGTCGGTCAGGCGTTCATGGGTGGGTCGGGCCAGCCGGATTCGAGGAGGTCGAAGATGGCGTTCATCGCGGCCAAAGGGTCTGCTTCCGTGCCCGCCAGTTCGGGGATCTCCAGGACGTAGCGGGCGAGGGCGCGGACGGTCATGTCGGCGGGGTCGCGTCCGCTCTCCGTGGCGATCGCCGCGGCCAGGGCGCCCTCGCCCGCTATCCAGAGCTTGCGTGAGTATTCGCGCAGGGCGGGCGTGCCCACGATCAGGTCGCGTTTGCGCCGAAGGTCGGGCGGGAGATCGTCGGTGAAGGGGCCCCGGCCGGCCAGGCAGCGGCGCAGGGCTTCCAGGACTGACTGGCCCGAGGGGCGGTCGCGGATCGCGGCGACCAGCCACACCTGCCGGTCGGCGCCGTCGTCGAAGATCAGCGCTTCCTTGCCGTCCGGTACGTGCGCGAACAGGGTGGCGATGGAGACGTCCGCCTCGTCGGCGATCTGAGCGACGGTGACGCCGTCGTAGCCGTGCTCGGAGAACAGCCGCAACGCCGTGTCCGACAACGCCCGGCGGGTCTGTGCCTTCTTGCGCTCGCGGCGCCCCATCGTCGTCGCCATGCCTCCATCGTATCCCAAGACTAGAATGCATCTGAAACTATAGTGATTATAGTTTCTTAGTCAGTATGCGTCTGGCCGTGCTCGTGCGGCCGACGCGAATGACCTCTCAACGTCAAGGAGCCGGGACATGACCTCCCTCCACAGCCCAGCCCCCTGGGACGTGCGACGCCTGCCGCCCGCCGAGGGTAAGTACTTCCTGGTCACCGGTGGCAACGCGGGCATCGGATACTTCGTCGCGGAGCAACTCGCCGGCACCGGTGCCACCGTCATCCTCGGCAGCCGGGACACCGCCAAGGCTGAAGCGGCTCAGGTCTCGATCCGCGCCCGTGTCCCCGGGGCGCGCGTCCGTCACATCCGCCTGGACCTCGCCGATCTCCCCTCGATCAAAGCCTCCGTGGACGCGCTGAGGCTGGTGAGCCTGGACGCGGTCGTCTGCAACGCCGGAGTTCTGATCGACCAGCCGCCACGGCGCGAGACCAAGGACGGCCACGAGCTGATGTTCGCCACCAATCATCTGGGGCACTTCGCGCTGATCTCGTGGCTGGCGCCGCTGCTGGCGGCCGCGTCCGCGAGCCGGGTGGTCACCACCGGCAGTTTCACGGCCAAGTCCGAGAGTCTGGATCTCGACGATCTCCAGAGCACGCGCGATTACCGGCCGAAGCGCACATACGCGCGATCGAAGCTCGCGCAGATGCTCTTCGGTCTCGAACTCGACCGCCGCCTGCGTGCCGCCGGCAGTACGACGTTGAGCGTGCTCACCCACCCCGGCGGCGCGCTCGACTCCCTCACCCCGTCACGCCCGCCGGTGCACCTAAGGACCACCGGTGAACGGCTGCGTGGTCTGCCGGCCGGCCTCCTCCTCCAGGGCAAGGAGGCCGCCGCCTGGTCCGCCGTCCGGGCCGTGCTCGACCCGGACGTGCGCGGCGGCCAGCTGTGGGGGCCCCGGGTGTTCGGGATCCGCGGCGTGCCCACTCTCGAACCCCTGCGAGGCCAGCTGGCCGACGCCGATCTCGCGGCGCGCGTGTGGACCATCAGCACTGACCTGACCGGCCTCGATCCGAGCCTTGGCCTCGGGTGAGCCGTCAGCCGAGCGGGCCCGATCGGGGCCAGGCGCGAAGCGGCGTGTGAGGCGTCCAGGCGCGCGGCCGGTCAGCCGAGTGGGACGCGTCCAAGTGACACGTCCCACCCCTAACGGCTCGTCAGGCGCGGCGCAGCTGGAACGTCAGCCCCAGGTCCGGCTCCGAGTGCGACGGCAGCCCGTCCTCCGTCCCCTCCGTGACGGTCGTGGCGAGGACTTCCTCCGCCACCGCCTGCCACCCCGACCGCAGCGCCTGGGCCAGGTCCGGGTCGGAGGACGACCACCACAGGGAGATCCGGTCCGTGATGGCCAGGCCCGTCGACTTGCGGGCCTCCTGGACCAGGCGGATGACCTCGCGCAGCAGTCCGGCCCGGCGCAGCTCGTCCGTCAGTTCCAGGTCGAGCGCCACCGTCTCGCCGGTGCCCGTGTCGATGGCGCCGGTCTCGACGGCCCAGCCCGAGCGCGGCTGCTCGGTGACGATCACGTCGTCGGGGCCGAGCGACACCGCTCCGAGCTCCGGTACGTCCACCGTGACAGAGGCGCCGGAGCGGAGGGTGGGCGCCAGGGAGGCGGCCTCCGCCGCGCCGACGGCCGCCGCCACCAGCTTGGTCTGCGAGCCGAACCGCTTGCCGAGGGCCCGGAAGTTGGGCTTGACGGTGTAGGACACGAGATCGGCGCTGAAGCCGGACATGTCCTCCAGAGCCTGGACGTTCAGCTCGTCGGCGATCAGGTCCCGCAGTTCGGACGGGAGCGAGGGCCAGCCGTGCGCCCCGACCAGGGCCCGGCCGAGCGGCTGCCGGGTCTTGACACCGGAGGAGGCGCGGGCCGAGCGGCCCAGCTCCACCAGCCGTCGTACCAGTGCCATCCGCTCCGACAGCGTGGGGTCGAGCAGGTCGTCGCGTACGGCGGGCCATGAGGTCAGGTGTACGGAGGAGGGCGCGCTCTCGCCGCGCAGCACGTCCCACAAATAGTCGGTGACGAACGGCGCGATGGGCGCCATCAGCCGCGTGACCGTCTCCAGGCACTCGTACAGCGTCGCGAACGCGTCCGCCGACCCCTGCCAGAAGCGGCGGCGCGAGCGGCGTACGTACCAGTTGGACAGGTCGTCCAGGAACTCGGCCAGCCGGCGCCCGGCCCGCTGGGTGTCGAACTCGTCCAGCGCGCCCGTGACCTCGGCCACCGTCCGGTGCAGCTCGGCCAGCGCCCAGCGGTCGAGCAGCGGCCGCTCGGCGGCGGGGGTCGCCTGCGCGAGGCGCTCGGGGGTCCACGACTCGGCGTTGGCGTAGAGGGTGAAGAAGGACGCCGTGTTCCAGTACGTCAGCAGGACCTTGCGGACGATCTCCTCAAGGGCGTTGTGCCCCACGCGGCGGGCCGCCCACGGCGAGCCGGAGCAGGCCATGAACCAGCGCAGCGCGTCGGCGCCGTGCTCGTCCATCAGCGGCATGGGCTCCAGGATGTTGCCCAGGTGCTTGCTCATCTTGCGGCCGTCCTCGGCCAGGATGAGCCCGAGGCAGAGCACGTTCTCGTAGGAGGACTGACCGAACACCAGCGTGCCCACGGCCATCAGAGAGTAGAACCAGCCACGCGTCTGGTCGGTGGCCTCGCAGATGAACTGCGCCGGGTAGAGGCCCTCCGGCTTGCCCCGCTCACCCCACTGGGCGAACGGCATGGACCCGGAATCGTACCAGGCGTCGATGACGTCGGGCACGCGGCGGGCCTCGGCCGAGCAGGTCGGGCAGGGGAAGGTGACGTCGTCGACGTACGGGCGGTGCGGGTCGAGCGCGGACACGTCGCGGCCGGCCAGCGTGCCCAGCTCCTCCATCGACCCGACGCACGTCACGTGGGACTCGTCGGCGGAGCAGACCCACAGCGGCAGCGGGGTCCCCCAGTAGCGCGAGCGCGACAGCGACCAGTCGACGTTGTTACGCAGCCACTCGCCGAACCGGCCCCACTTGATGGTGTCGGGGTACCAGTTGGTCTTGGCGTTCTCGGCCAGCATCTGGTCCTTGACCGAGGTGGTCCGGATGTACCAGGAGGGGAGCGCGTAGTAGAGCAGCGCCGTGTGGCAGCGCCAGCAGTGCGGGTAGCTGTGCTCGAAGTGAGTGCCGCGGAACAGCAGGCCGCGGGCCCGCAGGTCCTCGGTGAGGCCCTCGTCGGCGTCCTTGAAGAACTGGCCGCCGACCATCGGCACGTCGTCGAGGAAGCGGCCGTCGGGGCCGATCGGGTTGACCACCGGCATGTCGTAGCGCTTGGTCACGGCCAGGTCGTCGGCGCCGAACGCCGGAGCCTGGTGGACCAGCCCGGTGCCGTCCTCGACCGTCACATAGTCGCCGAGCACCACGTAGTGGGCGCCGGGGATGTCGACCAGCTCGAACGGCCGCGTGTAGGAGGTGTGCTCCAGCTCGCGGCCGGTGAAGCGGGCGACCTCGGTCGCGCCCTCGCCGAGCACCGACAGCAGCGGCTCGGCGACGACCAGCACCTCGCCGTCCGCCGTACGGGCCGCGACGTAGGTCACCTCGGGGTGTACGGCCACGGCGGTGTTGGAGACCAGCGTCCACGGCGTCGTCGTCCACACCAGCAGGGCGGCGCCGAGCTCGCTCAGCGGGCCGGAGGTGATGGGCATGCGCACGTAGACCGACGGGCTGGAGACGGTCTCGTAGCCGCCGGGCTGGCCCAGCTCGTGGTCGGACAGGCCGGTGCCGCAGCGCGGGCAGTAGGGGGTGATGCGGAAGTCGCGGAACAGCAGGCCCTTGTCGAAGACGACCTTGAGCGACCACCAGACCGACTCGATATAGGACGGGTCCATGGTCCGGTAGGCGGTGGACAGGTCGATCCAATAACCCATCCGCTCGGTCATCTGCTCGAAGGCGTCGACGTGGCGCAGCACCGACTCGCGGCATTTGGCGTTGAACTCCGCGATGCCGTACGCCTCGATGTCCTTCTTGCCGGTCAGGCCGAGCTCGCGCTCGATGCCGACCTCGACGGGCAGGCCGTGGCAGTCCCAGCCCGCCTTGCGCGGCACGCTGAAGCCCCGCATCGACTTGTAGCGGGGGAACAGGTCCTTGAACACCCGGGCCTCGACGTGGTGGACGCCGGGCAGGCCGTTGGCGGTGGGCGGGCCCTCGTAGAAGGTCCAGGAGGGGTTGCCGTCGTTCTGCTCGACGGAGCGCTCGAAGATCTTCCCGTCCCGCCAGCGATCGAGGACCTCGCGCTCGAGCGCGGGCAGGTCGACCTGCGCGGGAAGAGGGCGGAAAGAAGGGGAAGACATCTCGGGCGGGCCTCCACGCGATCACTGACTGACAGGTGAGCGTGAAGGGACGAAGCCGTGCGGCCCCGCGGTACCACCCTTCTTGGCCTCGGTGAGGCCCTCTTCGTTTGGGCTGCGGCCGGGTCTAGTGAGCTCGGGAGAGCCGTTCTTCCGGCGGCTCCGGGGTGATGTCCGTCACAGACGGGCCCCATCAACGCCTTGCAGCTTCACACCATAACGCAGAGTGGCCCGCAAAGCTTCCGGGTTCGCGTTCGGCAGGTAGTGAACTCGTAAACCACGACAAAGTTGTGGGAATGGGCGCCTCTGAGGAGGAGTTGAACGAGCGGGGCGGGATATTACGGGAGAGGTAAATCGTCCGGCGGGTCGTTTGCTGTTCTGTTATGGGGGACCTAAGCTGCCCGCACCATTTACGGCCTTGTTCCAGCATGGGGAGGTAGCCATGGTGCCAGTCACGCAGACCGCTACACCGTCGATGTGGTCTGAGGAGGAGCTCGCCGACGTCCGCGGCCGGCTGCAGAGCGAGATCGACGAGCTCAACACCGACATTCTTCGCCATGAGTCCGAGATCGCCTCGGGTGACGTCACCCAGGGGGCCGGTGACGACCAGGCCGACGCGGGTGCCAAGACGTATGAGCGCGAACGCGAGATCGCCCTTACCCTGAATGCGCGCGACCTCGTCGCGCAGAACGAACGTGCGATCGCCCGGATCGACGCAGGGACCTATGGAGTGTGCGAATCGTGCCACAAGCCGATCGGCAAGGAACGTCTGCAGGCGTTCCCGAGGGCGACGCTGTGCGTGGCCTGCAAGCAGAAGGAGGAGCGCCGGTAGGGGGGCGGCGCGGCCGCCTTTTCGCGGTCCTCGTCGTGCTGGCGGTCGTGATCTACGCGGCCGATCTGATCACCAAGACGCTCGTCCTGCGGACACTCGAGGGCAAGGCGCCCCTGGTGGTCATCCAGGATGTGCTGCAGTTCCGGGTGATCTTCAATTCCGGTGCCGCCTTCAGCATCGGCACCGGAATGACCATCATCTTCACCTTCATCGCGGCGGGTGTGGTGGTGGCCATCCTCCGCACGGCCCGCAAGATGCGCAGCCTGCCGTGGGCGATCACGCTGGGACTGCTGCTCGGCGGGGCGCTGGGTAACCTGACCGACCGGCTGCTGCGCTATCCGTCCGGGATCGGCAGGTCCGTGCAGTTCCAGGGGCACGTGGTCGACTGGATCGAGGTGCTGCCCGGACACTTCCCGGTGATCGACTACTTCCCGGTGTTCAACGTGGCCGACTCGGCGATCGTCTGCGGCGGGATCCTCGCGGTGATCCTGGCCTGGCGGGGCTACCAGATCGACGGCACCAGGGAGGGCGGCAAGCGTGGCTGACCAGCGTAGCCTCCCCGTGCCCGACGGGCTGGAGGGCGAGCGGCTCGACGCCGCGATCTCCCGCCTGTTCGGCTTCTCCCGCACCCGCGCCGCCGAGCTGATCGTCGCGGGCGAGGTGCTCGTGGACGGGCACGCGCCCGCCAAATCCGACCGGGTGCACGCCGGCGCCTGGCTCGACGTGACCCTCCCTCCGCCGGTCAGCACGCCCATGCCGGTCGCCGAGCCGGTGCCCGGCATGTCGATCGTGTACGAGGACGACGACATCGTCGTGGTCAACAAGCCGATCGGGGTGGCCGCCCACCCGACTGTCGGCTGGACCGGCCCGACCGTGATCGGCGGCCTGCTCGGCGCCGGCCACACGATCGCCACCAGCGGCGCGGCCGAACGGCAGGGCATCGTGCACCGGCTCGACGCCAACACGACCGGCGCCATGGTCGTGGCCAAGAGCGAGCACGCCTACTCCCACCTCAAGCGCGCCTTCAAGGAGCGCACGGTCGACAAGCGCTACCACGCGCTCGTACAGGGACATCCCGACCCCTTCAGGGGCACTGTCGACGCGCCCATCGACCGGCACCCGTCGGGCGACGGCCGCTTCGCCGTGGTCGCCGGGGGCAAGCCGTCGGTCACCCATTACGACACCATCGAGGCCTTCCGGGCGGCCTCGTTGCTGGACATCAAGCTGGAGACCGGCCGTACGCACCAGATCCGGGTGCACATGTCCGCGCTGCGTCACCCGTGCGTGGGCGACCTGATGTACGGCGCCGACCCGACGCTCGCCGCCCGGCTGGGCATCACCCGGCAGTGGCTGCACGCGGTGTCGCTCGGCTTCGAGCACCCGAGCTCGGGCGGGTGGCTGACGTTCACCACCGACTACCCCGATGATCTGCGGCGGGCCCTCGACACCGTGCGCGACGAGTCCTGACCTTCCCCGCGCGTGACGGCGTCCTAGTCCGCGTTGTCGACCGGAGGGACGTCGACGGGGTCGGTGGGCTCGTCGGTGGCCTTCGCCGAGGTCTTGGTGGTCTTCTTGGTGGGTGTGGCCGAGGGCTTCTTGGTCGCCTTCTTCGTCGGCTCCTTGGTCGGCTCCTTCTTCTTCGTCGGCGTGCCGGTCGGGGCAGGGGTGGGCTCGCCGGTCCGGTCGGTGGAGGGCGGGGTGCTCTGCCGTACCTGGTTCTGGTTGGTGGTCGGCTCGCGCGTCTGTGCCTGCGTCTGCGTGGGCGCCGCCGAGGGGGTCGGGCCCGAGGGGCGGACGCTGGTCGTCCGCACCACGGCCGGGACCGTCGTCGCCGGCTGGCGGGCTTGCGACTGCCGGTTCGTCCACCACGCCGCGCCCGCGGTCAGGACGACGAGGGCGAGCGTGCAGGCCGCGACCGCGGTGAGCGGCGGCTTGCGATGCCTCCCGGATGGCGCCGGGTCCGCGTCGGGTTCCGCCGCCGCCGCGACGGGCGCGGCCATGGCTCCCAGCCCCATCATCGCGCCCGTCTGCGGCATCGGGTCCCGTTTGGGCACCGTGGGCGGCGCCGGGAGGTTCACCGGCGCGGTCTCCTCCGGAGAGCTGCCGATCAGCAGCCGGTGGATCCGCTGCTCGGCCTCGTCCAGCGCCATCCGCTCGGCCGGGTCCTTGCGCAGCAGCCCGAGGATGACCGGGGCCAGCATGCCCGCGCGGGCCATCGGGGCGGGCTCGGAGTGCAGCACCGCGCCCAGCGTGGCCAGCGCGTGGGGGCGCTGGAACGGCGACTGGCCCTCGACGGCGTAGTACAGCGTCGCGCCCAGCGCCCACAGGTCCGAGGCGATCCGGGCCTCACCGCCGGCCGCCCGCTCCGGCGCCATGAACGCGGGCGTGCCGAGCAGCACCCCGGTCCTGGTGACGGGCGCCTCGCCTTCGGTGGTGGCGATCCCGAAGTCGGTGAGCACCGCCCGGCCGTCCGGGGTCAGCAGCACGTTGTCCGGTTTGACGTCGCGGTGCAGGACCCCGGCGGCGTGCGCGGCCCGCAGCGCCTCCAGTAACTGCAGCCCGATGTCGGCGGCCTCGGCCGGGGCCATCGGGCCGTCCTCGCGTACCAGCTCGCCGAGGGTGCGCGAGTGGATGAGCTGCATGACGATCCACGGGTGGCCGTGCTCTTCGAGCACGTCGTAGACGGTGGCGACGCCGGGATGCGCCACCCGCCCCGCGGCCCTGGCCTCGCGGAAGGTACGCACGGAGAAGACGTCTCGCTCGGGGTCGGTCAGGTCAGGAGGGGGATGGATCTCTTTGACCGCCACGTCTCGGCCTAGTACTTCGTCGTGGGCCTGCCAGACGGTTCCCATCCCACCCTGGCCGATGGTCCTGATCAGTCGGTAACGTCCGCCGACCAGCAGCGCAGAATCGGACATGCTCCGCCGTCTACCCGATAAAAACCCGGACAAGCGCGGTCACTATTGCAGCTGTCGCCAGAATCACCAGGAATGGGGCGCGGAGCAGGAGCGCGACCACGGCCGCGCCCAGCCCGGCCGTGCGGGCGGCGTCGAAGTGGAGCTCGCCGTGCTCGGTGAACATCTGCACCGCGATGAGGGCGGCCAGCAGCGCCACGGGCACGAGCTCGGCGAAGCGGCGGACCCGTGGGTGGTCGAGCACCCGGCGCGGCGCCGCCAGCCCGGCCAGCTTGAGGACATAACACCCGGCGCACACGGCCGCGATCGCCCACCACAGCGTCATCGGACCAGCACCGCCAGAACGACGACCGCCGCCAGCAGCACCGGTACGCCCGGCGGGAAGAACGGCGTGGCGCAGAGCGCGACCGCCGCGCCGGCCACCGCCAGCCACCTGAGCTGGACGCTGCCCGCCAGGCGCGGCCACAGGATGGCCAGGAAGGTGGCCGGGCCGACCGCGTCCAGCCCCAGCATTCCCGGATCGCCGAGGAACGAGGTGCCGAGCGCGCCGGCCAGCGTGGTGAGGTTCCAGGTGACGTACAGGCTGGCGAAGGTGGTCGTGAACGCGGTGCGCGCCGCCTCGGGCGAGGGCTGGGCGAGTGTGACGGCGGTGGTCTCGTCGATCACGCCGTGCGCGGCGAGCAGCCGGCGCGGGCCGCGTACCCGGAGCAGGTCGGCCAGGCGCAGCCCGTACAGGGTGTTGCGGCCGCCCAGCAGCAGCGCGCCCGCGGCGGCCGCCACCAGGTCGCCGCCCGCGCCCACCGCCCCGGCCAGCGCGAACTGTGAGGCGCCGGTGAACGTCAGCAGGCTCAGCACGCATGCCTGCGCCACGCTGAGGCCCGCGGTGATCGCCGCGGCGCCGAAGGCGAGCCCGGACAGCCCCACGGCCAGGCCCACGCCAAGACCGTCCCGTATCGCGGCGGAACGGTGTGTTGTCTGTCCCATGAAACTTGAGGCTAGGTGATGCGGGAATCGCCAGTCTTGTACGTTCCTGCTGACCGTTGGTAGGCCGCGGGTGGCACGCCCACGATGCGTTTGAAGTGCCGGTTCAGGTGGGCCTGGTCGGTGAAGCCCAGCTCGGCGGCCACCTGCGCCGGTCGTACGCCCGAGTCCAGGAGCCGGCGGGCCCGCTGGATCCGCATGGAGATCAGGTAGGCGTGGGGCGGCAGGCCGGTCGCGGCCTTGAACGCGCGCAGCAGCGGGAACGGCCGCGCCCCGACGGCCTGCGCGAGATCGTCCAGGGACGGCGGGTCCACCAGGCTCCCATGCAGGACGTCCAGCGCCTCGGCGACCGCCCGGCCGCCCTCGGCGGGCAGGACGGCGGACGGGCGCGGCGTGGCGTGCCGGATCAGCAGGCGGGCGAAGAAGCCGCGCATCAGCGACGAGGCGGCCAGCGCGTCACCGCGCTCGGCGGCCAGGTGCGCCCGGCCGAGCAGCGCCGCGACCGCCTGGTCCCGCACCACCTGCTCGGGGAAGTACGGCGTCGCGTACGGCAGGCCGAGCTCGGCCGCGAGCCCTGAGAGCGCCTCCACCGAGGGGTAGAGCATCCGGTACGACCAGCCGTCCGCCGTGCCCGCCTGGCCGGTGTGCGCCGCCTCCGGGTTGACCAGCACCACCTCGCCCGCGCCCGCCCGGTGCAGGTCGCCGCGGTACTCGAACTCCTCCACGCCGTCGAGGATGAGCCCGATCGCGTAGCCGTCGTGCACGTGCCGGGTGAAGCGGTGGGTGACGTAGCGGGCCTTGAGCAGGTCCAGCTGGGGGAGCGCCGGGTGGCGCCAGAAGCGCGCCCGCTCCTTCGCCGCCTCGTTCACCGGATCGCTCATTGAGGCGTTCACCGGGTCGCTCATTGAGGCGTTCACTGGGGCCTGAATGTCTTGACGAACTCGTCGAAGTAGTGCCGGTCCTGGTCCCACCATGAGTCGGCCGTGTCCCAGTAGAGGGCGAAGTGGCGGCCGTCGGCGGTGCGGAAGCCGCGGTTGATCACGTGGATCAGCATGTCGCCGCGCAGCCTGGTGAACTCCCAGTCGGCGGCCGGCCGGCCGAGGTAGGTCGTGGCCCGGATGCCGATCCGCTTGTAGCGCTTGAACTCCCCCTTGGCCTGGATCTCCTTCTCCAGCTCCGCCCAGCGGCGCTCGGGGTCGGCCAGGGGCTTCTCGGGGACGGTCCACTCGACGATCATCTGGCCCGGTGTGCCGGGGCCGGTGATGGTGACGCTGTCCCTGTCGGGGTTCTTCTTGGCCTGCCAGCCCTCGGGGAGGCCGATCGAGAAGCGCCCGGTGGAGTTGACGAGCCGGCGCCAGCCGTCGGGCAGGCGCGGCGGGGTGGGGGTCGCGGACGGTTCGGCGGTGCGGGTGGGGGTGGGCGGCGCCGTCGTCTCGCCGGAGGTGGGGGTCGGGGTGGCGCTGGGGGCGGGGGTGGGCGTGCCGGTAGGGGGCTGTTGGGAGGTGATGACGTACCAGCCGCCCGTGCCCAGCGCCGCGAGGGCGATCACGACCGCGGGCACGGCCATGACCCACCCGCGCCGACGGGTCCGCACGGGCATGGTCCCCGCGGGCACGAACCCGCCGGGTGGGGTCATCCCTGGCGGGGCGGACATGCCCGGCGAGTAACCGCCTGACCCAGGCATGACTGGTACCGGCCCGCCGGGTTGCGGGGTCTGATGTCCGGCATATCCGTACACGATGGGTTCGGCGGCGGCGGCCCGCAACAGGTGGGCGGCCTCGTCGGCGGACATCCTCGCGGCCGGGTCCCGGTGCAGCAGGCCCATGATCACCGGGCCGAGCACGCCCGCCCTGACCGGCTGCCCAGGCAGGTCACGCAGCACCGCCGCGACCGTCGCCGCCCACGAGTCCCGCTTGAACGGCGGCGCGCCCTCCACGGCCGCGTACAGCGTCGCGCCCAGCGACCACAGGTCGGACTCGGGCCGGGCGGGCTCGCCGTTGAGGCGTTCGGGCGGCATGTAGGCGGGCGTGCCCACCAGGCCACCGGTGGCGGTCAGACCGGCCTCGGCCTCCAGGGAGGCGATGCCGAAGTCCGTGAGCACCACCCGGCCGTCGTCGGCGAGCAGCACGTTCTCGGGCTTCACGTCGCGGTGCAGCACACCGGTCGCGTGCGCGGCCCGCAGCGCGTCGAGCACCCGGCCGCCGATCGTCGCGACCTGGGCGATCGGCAGCGGGCCGTGCTCGCGGATCACGTCGGCCAGCGACCGCGAGCGGATCAGCTGCATGACGATCCACGGGCGGCCGTCCTCCTCGACGACGTCGTGGATGACGATCACCGAGGGGTGGTCGAGGCGGCCCGCCGCCCTGGCCTCCCTGATGGTCCTGCGGTTGAGCTCGGCCCGCTTGTCCTCACCGATGCCCGTGTAGCGGACCTCTTTGACCGCTACCGTACGGTCGAGCAGCTCGTCGTAGGCACGCCATACCACGCCCATCCCGCCCTCGCCAAGCGGTTCGATGAGCCTATATCGGTTGCTGACCTGCCTTTCCACGCAGGGAAGCCTACTTGGCCGGGGTGAAGGTCGCGGCGAACGTGTCGAAGAAGTGCTTGTCCTTCTTCCACCTGCTCTTGAGGTTGTGCCAGTAGATCGCGTAGCCCCGGCCGTTGGCGATGAAGCCACGGTCACGCACCCTGGTCGGGCCCGTGTTGGTGTTCCAGGTGAAGTCCCAGTCCGCGGCCGGCCAGCCGCGGTAGTCGACCGCCTTGATGCTGATCTTCTTGTAGCCGCCGAGCCCGATGGTCTTGTCCTGCTTCTTCCAGTCCGCGACGGGGTCCTTGCCGGGGCTCGACGTCATCTCGAACAGGATGAACGCGTTGCTGCCCGCACCCTTGCCACGGAAGGCGATCTGGTTGCCGCTGTGCCGGTACCTCGTCCAGCCCTTCGGCAACGCGACGGAGAACTTCAGCTTCTTGTTCGTGTACATCTTCCAGCCGTCGGGCACCGCGGCGGCCGTCTCGGTGGGCTTCGGAGTCGGCGTCGGTGTCGGTGCGGCGGACGGACTGACCGACGGCGTGGCGGATGGAGCCGCGCTGCTCGGTGTGGTCTTCGGCGGGTCGGCGGTCGCCGCGGGCGGCTTGGCCGACTCCTTGACGGGAGACGTGACGGACGCGGACTTCGTCCCGTCCTCCGGGTCGCCCTTGGCCGAGCGCAGGCCGAGATAGCCGCCCAGACCCGCCACGAGCACGACCGCGACGATCACGCCGACGATCGGGCCCCACCGTCGGCCGTCGTGCCGGACGGCGTTCCGGGTGGACTGGGCAACCTCCTCGGAATGCGCGCCGGTCGCCGGGGTGAGCCGTGCGCCGGTCTCCGGCGGAGTGGCGGCGGCCGCCGCCAGCAGGTTGGGGTCGGTCGGGGTCTCGTCCACGGCCGGCGGGATCACCGCCGTCGGCGCGGGCGCGGACACCGAGGACTTCCGTGACCGTTGCTGCGTGATGACGGCCCGCAGCAACTCCCCGGTCTCCTCGTAGCCGAGGCGCTGCACCGGCTCCTTGGTCAGCAGGCCGCTGATCACGTCGCTGAGCGGCCCGGCGTGGGGGGCCGGGTCCGGTTCGTCGGTCAGTACGGCGTGCATGGTCGCGAGGGCCATGCCGCGCTCGTGTGGCGAGCGGCCTTCCACCGCCGTGTAAAGGGTCGCCCCGAGCGACCACAGGTCCGACTCGCGCCGCGCGGGCAGCCCTTTGAGCCGCTCGGGCGCGATGAACGCCGGAGTGCCCGCCAGCCCCGTCACCGTGAGCTGCGTCTCCGTCTCCAGCGTCGCGATGCCGAAGTCGGTGAGCACCACCCGGCCGTCATCGGCGAGCAGTACGTTCTCCGGCTTGACATCCCGGTGCAGGACGCCGGACTCGTGCGCGCGATGCAGCGCGTCGAGTACGGCCAGGCCGATCTCGGCCACCCGCTTGGGCGGCAATGGCCCGTCCTGCTTGATCACTGCTCCCAGGGAGCGTGACTGGACGAGCTGCATGACGATCCAGGGCCGGCCGTCCTCCTCGATCACGTCGTGTACGACGATCACGTTCGGGTGCTCGAACCTGGCCGCTGCCCTCGCCTCACGCATCGTGCGCCGGTTCAGCAGCTGCACCTCGTCACCCAGGGCGGCGGCGTATCTGACCTCCTTGACCGCGACAGTGCGGTCGAGAAGCTCGTCATGGGCTCGCCAGACGATGCCCATGCCACCCCTGCCGATGGGTTCCTGCAGCTGGTAACGACCGGCGATGCGGCGTCCGTCCCGCTTGCGATCCGACATCAACGGCCTCGTAACCTCCTCTAGGCCAGGAAATACTCCCATAGCGAGGGATCAACGGCGACTCGCCTGAAGGCTAGTCCGCTATGTGAGAGGGGGAGTCCAGCAGGTGGAGGGCCGGTGTAAAGTTCAGACATGACTTGTCGCTACGCGTTTACCGAGCCGGCTCCGGGAGGGCCGGTCGGCTAGCGACCACCCGGAGTCGGCAACAGGCAGAGACGCCATCGTCTCTGCCTTTTTGATTTCCTGCCGGTTCCAGGGGAGCCGGCCGATGTGGGGAGCCGAGATGTCATCGACCTTGGAACGGCACGTGGTGACCGTGGGCGGCCTGCGGGTGGGCGACGGTCCGGCCGTGGTGATCGACCGCCGGATCAGCCTGCGCGGGCCCGGCGGGATGGACGCGCCTGGCGGGTCGGGCGGGCCCGGCGGACCTGGCGGGGTGACCGGGTGGGACCGGGTGGGTGCCCGGCGTGACGGGGTGACGCTGGTCGAGCCGGGCTCGGCGGCCGATCTGCCGGCGATCGCCGGGGCGGCCGACGGCGTGGTCATCGGGGCGGCGTGGACCCGCGACATCCCACTGGTGCGGGCCGTGGCCGGGCTGGGGCTGCCGGTGGTGGTCGAGCGCCGGGCGTCGGCGACGCTGGAGGAGTGGCTGGGGCTGGCCGACTACTGCGCCCTGGAGTGCGACGACCGGGTGATCCTGTGCGAGACGGGACGGCTGGACCTGGGCCTGCTGCGGGCCGCGCGAGCGGCGTCCGGGCGTCCGGTGCTCGCCGACGTGAGCGCGGACCCCGGGCTGTCGGCGGCGGCGGTGGCGGCGGGCGCGGACGGCCTGATCGTGGGCCGCCCCGTTGGGGATACGGGTGACGCCCGCCGGACGGAAGAGCACGGGCAGGCCGATGTACGGCTGGCCGAGGAGGCCGTGGCGCTCGTCGGAGCGCTGGTCCGTCCCGAGAGGCCCGCCACGCTGCCCGGGTGCAGGCAGGCGATCGACCGGGTGGACGCGGCGCTGGCCACGCTGCTGGAGCGCCGCGCCGCGCTCGCCGGGATCGTCCAGACCCTCAAGCCGGTAGGCGGCTTCGCGGGCCGCGACATGGCGCGCGAGCGCGCGCTCGTCGCCCGGATGGCCGAGCATGCCCCCGAACTGGGCGAGGCCCGGCTGGTCCCCATCATGAACGCCGTCATCGAGGCGGGCCTGAGCCTGGCCGAGGAACGCTCGGCCAACGGCCGGAGCCCCCAACCGGAAACGACGGCTTAGAAGCGGCTGTCGCCGGTGCTCGGGGTCGTGAGGTGGAAGTTGTTCATCGGGCGCCCCGGCCCGGCGGCGATCCGGGCGTTGATCAGCTCGGCGAACCGCCGGTAGCCGGCGCCCGTCGGGTGGAAGCTGCGGCTGTTGACGACGAACTCGTCCAGGTTCAGCGCCAGCCCGTTCACGTACGGGTCGGGCCGTCCCACCTCGTGCCCGGCGAAGGCGTCATAGGCGTCCACGTACTCGACGCTCCCCGTCCCACCGAACGCCACGATCTCCCGGTCGAACTCCCCGGCCACCCGCGCCACCACGTCGTTCAGCTGCCGCGTCATGCCGTTGAGCCAGCGCTGGTCCTGGACGGTCAGGTTGTCGACCCCCTCCGGGGGCGCGGCGGGGAAGGGCCGGGGATAGCCGAGCACGATGATGCGCGCGTTCGGCGCCCGGCTCCTGAGCTCCCGCAGCACCTTGGTCATGCTGGGCCGCAGCCCCGCGATCCGCTCGGCCACCTCCGACTGCTGCTCGACGCACGCCGAGGACCAGGGCAGCTTGACGATGCAGCCGGTGAGCACGCTGGTGAATCCGGCGTCGTTGCCGCCGATGCTGAGCGTCACCAGGCTGGCGGCCGCGCCCACGCGTTCCATCTGCGGCTGCTGGCCGTACTGGCCGGAGAAGAGCTGGCGCGTGGTTGCGCCGCTGCAGGCCCAGAAGGCGCTGCCGCCGCCGAAGCGGTGGGCGCCCGCGACGAGCGGGACGTACGAGCCGGGCGAGCGGTGGCAGCGGTCGGCGCCGGTGTTGATCGGCCGCGCGGCGCGGTCGTAGACGCCCTCGCCGGAGGAGTAGGAGTCGCCGAGCGCCACGTACGTGCCGCTCTGCGCGGCCTGCACCGGCGACAGGCGGGTCAGGACCGGGAGCCGGCCGGGTGCCGGCAGGTTGGCCGGGCAGCCCGCGCCGACGGCGGCGCAGGCCAGTGCGGTGTACAGGCCCAGGGGAGCGCCCGCGAGAGCGAGCGCGGCGCCGAGCAGAGCGGCCGCGGCGATCTGGACGATCTTCCCTTTCGTCCCGTTCAGCGAGGCCTCCCCCAAGCGGTGACAACTCCGCCAGGAAGCCTAATCCACCCGTGATCGTCGCGACCTGCCTTCAGGGTGAGGATGCCTGCTCTGTACGACTCCAGGACTGTCGGTGGCGGCTACTAAAGTCGGAGCGCACGCCACGATGCAGATGGGAGGCGCCGCTCCATGTCGTCCAGCGACTCGTTCGTGCATCTGCATGTCCATACCGAATACTCGATGCTCGACGGGGCCGCGCGTCTGGAGCAGTTGGTCGGCCGGGTCGGCGAGCTGGGGATGCCGGCGATCGCGATCACCGATCACGGCAACCTGCACGGCGCCTACGACTTCTACCGGCGGGCCACCGCCGCGGGCGTCAAGCCGGTGATCGGGACCGAGGCCTACCTCGCGCCGGAGTCGCGCCGCGCCAAGGAGCCGGTGCTGTGGGGCGAGCCGCACCAGAGGCGCGACGACGTCTCCGCGGGTGGCCACTACACCCACATGACGATCTGGGCGCGCGACAAGGTCGGCCTGCACAACCTGATGCGGCTGTCCTCGCGCGCCTACACCGAGGGGTTCGTCCGCAAATGGCCAAGGATGGACGCCGAGATCCTCGCCGAGCACGCCGACGGCCTGATGGCCACCACCGGCTGCCCGTCGGGCGAGGTGCAGACCAGGCTGCGGCTCGGCCAGTACGACGAGGCGCGCGCCGCCGCCGCGAAATATCAGGAGATCTTCGGCAGGGATAACTTCTTCCTGGAGATCATGGACCACGGCCTCGACATCGAGCGCCGGGTCCGCGACGGGCTGAGCGCGATCAGCCGCGACCTCGGCCTTCCGCCGCTGGTCACCAACGACTCGCACTACACCTACGCGTCCGACTCCGCCTCCCACGACGCCCTGCTGTGCGTCCAGACCGGCAGGCAGCTGTCCGACCCCGACCGGTTGCGCTTCGACGGCAGCGGCTACTACCTCAAGAGCGCCGACGAGATGCGCGCGGTCGACTCCTCCGACCTGTGGGCCGAGGGCTGCCGCAACACGCTGCTGGTGGCCGAGAGGGTCGATCCGACCGGGTTCTTCGCGTTCAAGAACCTGATGCCGGCCTACCCGGTCCCGGAGGGGATGACCGAGCGGGAGTTCTTCCGCGAGACGGTCCGGGCGGGCATGGACCGGCGCTGGCCGGCGGGCTTCGACGACGAGCATCGCCGCCGGGCCGCGTACGAGATGGGCGTCATCGAGCAGATGGGCTTCCCGAGCTACTTCCTCGTGGTCGCCGACTTCATCATGTGGGCCAAGGACAACGGCATCCGGGTCGGTCCGGGCCGAGGCTCGGCGGCGGGCTCGCTGGTGGCCTACGCGATGGGCATCACCGACCTCGACCCGCTGCCGCACGGCCTGATCTTCGAGCGGTTCCTCAACCCCGACCGCGTCTCCATGCCCGACGTCGACATCGACTTCGACGAGCGCCGGCGGGCCGACGTGATCCGCTACGTGACGGAGAAATGGGGCGCCGACAAGGTCGCCATGATCGTCACGTTCGGCACCATCAAGGCCAAGGCCGCCATCAAGGACGCGGGCCGCGTGCTCGGCTTCCCCTACGCGCTCGGCGACAGGGTGTCCAAGGCGTTCCCGCCCACGGTGATGGGCAAGGACATCCCGCTGGCGGGCATCTTCGACGACACCCACCCCCGCTTCGCCGAGGCGGGGGAGCTGCGCCGGCTCTACGCCGAAGACGCCGGCGTCAAGGCGGCGATGGACCTCGGCAAGGGCCTGGAGGGCCTGATCAGGCAGAGCGGCGTGCACGCCGCGGGCGTGATCATGTCGGCCGAGGCGATCAGCGACTACGTCCCGGTCATGCGCCGCGAGTCCGACGGGGCGATCATCACACAGTTCGACTACCCGGCCTGCGAGGCGCTCGGCCTGCTGAAGATGGACTTCCTGGGCCTGCGCAACCTCACGATCATGGACGACTGCCTCAAGATGGTCGAGGCGACGTCCGGTGACCGGATCGACCCGCTGACGCTGCCGCTCGACGACCGCAAGACCTACGAACTGCTCGGCCGGGGCGACACGCTGGGCGTGTTCCAGCTCGACGGCGGCGGCATGCGCTCGCTGCTGCGGCTGATGAAGCCCGACGGCTTCGACGACTGCTCCGCGCTCATCGCGCTCTACCGCCCCGGCCCGATGGGCGCTGGCTCGCACACCAACTACGCGTTGCGCAAGACCGGCCAGCAGGAGATCACGCCGATCCACGCGGAGTTCGAGGAGTCGCTGGCCGACATCCTCGACACGACCTACGGCCTGATCATCTATCAGGAGCAGGTCATGGCCATCGCGCAGCGGGTCGCCGGGTTCTCGCTCGGCAAGGCCGATCTGCTGCGGCGGGCGATGAGCAAGAAGAAGAAGTCCGAGCTGGCCGAGCAGTTCGCGTCCTTCGAGAGCGGCATGCGGGCCAACGGCTACTCCGCCGCGGCGATCACGAGGCTGTGGGACATCCTGCTGCCCTTCTCCGACTACGCCTTCAACAAGGCCCATTCCGCCGCTTACGGGCTCATCGCCTACTGGACCGCCTACCTCAAGGCCAACCACCCGGCCGCCTACATGGCCGCGCTGCTGTCGAGCGTCAAGGACGACAAGGACAAGTCAGCCCTCTACCTCCACGAGTGCCGCCGCATGGGCATCCGGGTGCTCCCGCCCGACGTCAACGACTCCGACTTCGACTTCACCCCGCGCGGCGCCGACATCCGCTTCGGCCTGTCGGCGATCCGCAACGTGGGCGGCAACGTCGTCGACGGCATCATCGCCGCACGCGGGCAGCGGGGCCGCTTCGCCGACTTCGCCGACTTCCTGCGCAAGGTCCCGGCGCACGTCTGCAACAAGCGGGTGATCGAGTCGCTGATCAAGGCCGGGGCCTTCGACTCGCTCGGCCATGGGCGCAAGGGCCTGGTCCTGGTGCACGAGCAGGCCGTCGACGCGATCGTCGGCATCAAGAAGCATGAGGCCATCGGCCAGGACTCCCTGTTCGGCGCCGTCGAGGACCAGACGTTCGACGTGCGGATCCCGGTGGGGGAATGGGACAAGCGCACCCTGCTCCAGTTCGAGCGGGAGATGCTCGGCCTGTACGTCTCCGACCACCCGCTGTTCGGTCTGGAGCACATCCTCGCCTCGGGGGCCGACTGCTCCATCGCCGCGCTCCAGGACGACAGCCGCGCTGACGGGCAGATCGTCACGGTCGGCGGCATTCTGAGCGGCCTGCGGCGCAAGCTCACCAAGAAGGGCGAAACCTGGGTGCTCACCCAGCTGGAAGACCTCGAAGGCGCGATCGAGGTGCTGATCTTCCCGTCGGCCTACCAGCTGAGCTCGACGATCCTGGCCGAGGACGCGCTCGTCTTCGTCAAGGGGCGCCTCGACAAGCGGGAGGACGTGGCCAAGATCATCGCGATGGAGGTCACGGTGCCCGACTTATCCCGGGAGCCGGGCGGGCCGCTGCTGGTGAGCCTGCCGCTGACCCGGTGCACGCCGTCGGTGGTGGGGCGGCTGAAGGAGATCCTGGCCGCGCATCCCGGCACGTCGGAGGTGCATCTGCAGGTGTACGACGGGTCCAGGACGACGGTCATGCGGGTCGGCGACGGGCTCCGGGTGGCGCCTTCGGGGGCGCTGATGGGCGACCTCAAGCAACTCCTCGGTCCTGCCTGCCTGGGCGCGTGAGCGACAATCGGAGCGTGACCGCACCGCACTACCTGACCGCGACCGAGATGGCCCACCTGGTCAGGACCCGCCAGGTGAGCGCCGTCGAGCTGCTCCAGGCTCACCTCGACCGCATCGAGCAGGTCAACCCCCAGGTCAACGCCATCGTGACGCTCGTCGCCGAGCAGGCGCTCGACGCGGCCAAGGCCGCCGACGCCGCCGGCACCGGCACCGGTGAGGCGACGGGGCCGTTGCACGGGGTGCCGGTGGCGCACAAGGACCTCGTCGACACCAAGGGCATCCGTACCACCTACGGGTCGCCGATCTACGCCGACCACGTCCCCGACAAGGACGACGTGATCGTGGAGCGGCTCAGGTCGGCCGGGGCGATCCTCGTGGGCAAGACCAACACGCCGGAGTTCGGCACCGGATCCCACACGGTCAACGAGGTGTTCGGGGCCACCCGCAACCCCTACGACCTGTCCAGGTCCGCCGGGGGCAGCAGTGGCGGGGCGGCGGCGGCGCTGGCGTCCGGGATGGTGCCGCTCGCCGACGGATCCGACATGGGCGGCTCGCTGCGCAACCCGGCCTCGTTCTGCAACGTGGTGGGGCTACGGCCGACGCCGGGCCGGGTGCCCGCCCTGTCGGACCAGGCCGCCTGGTACACGCTGTCCGTCCAGGGGCCGATGGCCAGGACGGTCGACGACCTGACCCTGATGATGTCGGTTATTTCGGGATTCGATGCTCGTTCTCCGTACTCGATCACCGAGGGCTTCACCCCGGACGAGCGCGACGTCGCCGGGCTGCGCGTGGCCTGGAGCCCCGATCTGGGCGGGCTGCCGGTGGACCCCGAGACCGCGGCGGTCACCGCGACGGCGCCCGGTGTGTTCGAGCGGCTCGGCGCGCGCGTCGAGCAGGTCGAGCTGGACCTGTCGGACGCCGACGACGCCTTCCGCGTCTACCGGGCGTGGTACTACGCGCTCGCCTTCGGTGAGCTCGACGGGCTGGGCGCCAACGCCGCCTGGAACGTCGAGCAGGGCCGCAAGCTCACCGGCGCCGACCTGGCCAGGGCCGAACGCCTGCGCAGCGGCCTCTACCACCGCATGGCGGCCTTCTTCGACACCTATGACGTGCTGATCGCCCCGGTCAGCCAGGTGCCGCCGTTCCCCGTCGAGCATCCCTACGTGAGCGAGATCAACGGGGTCCGGCTGCCCGACTACCTGGCGTGGATGCGCTCCGCGTACTGGATCAGCGTCCTGCACGCGCCCGCCGCGTCGGTCCCCGCCGGGTTCACGCCGTCGGGGCTGCCGGTCGGCGTGCAGATCATCGGCCGGCCGTTCGCCGACGCCACAGTGCTGCGCGTGGCCCGCGCCTTCGAGCGGGCCACCGAACACGGCCTGCGCCGCCCGCCCCTCTGACCAGCCCTTCCGACGACCAGCTCGTCCGAGGACCTGTCCGTCCGACGACCCGGCCCCTCTGACCAGCAGCCCGTCGGGCGGCGCCGTCAACCGATCCCGTACGGCTTGCGCAGCGGCGACTCGCGATACCCGTGCATGCCCTCCAGCAGCCCGAAGAAGCCCACCGCGACCAGCGGCCAGGACACGATCACGCCCGTGGCGGTCAGCACCAGCGACCCGGGGACCACCTTCACCCCGGGCTCGGCCGCGGCCTCCACGGCCACCACGCCGAACGTGAACGTCGAACCCACCCAGAGCGTGAGGAACGCCGCCAGCACCCCGCCGAGGCCGAGCCCCAGCAGCACGGCGAGCTGGTGCCGCCGGCCGAGGAACCACGCGAGAGCCCCGCAGGCCAGTCCGAGGCCGCCGGTGATCACCGCGTACCATCCGTCGGCGGCGATCAGCGCCTGCGTGGACGGGTCCGCGAGCACCGGCCCCTGCGCCGTGACCTGGTACGGCGCGCGAGGGGACAGGTGGGACCACAGCAGCCCGGCCAGCACCGCCAGAGTGGCGAGGATGAGGACAGTAACCGCGAATGCGCGAACATGCCTCGCCACGCCGCTCCCCCTCACATTTGCCTATTAATCAGGTCGATCGTATCTCCCGGCTAGGCTCGCTTCGTGATTGAAGACAAGGTCTGGCTGATCGAACCTTCCGGTCCCCTCAGGGGTGACGTCGAAGTACGCGGCTCCAAGAACGCGGTGTCCAAACACATGGTCGCCGCCATGCTGGGCACCGGAGAGAGCATCATTCACAACGTCCCCGAGGTCGGCGAGGTCGGCATCACGGCGGCGATGCTCGACGCGCTGGGCATCAACGTGGAGATCACCAAGACGGAGATCCGCATCGGGCAGGGCCAGGAGATCAGGCCGCGGGTGCCCGACGCGTTCACCGGGCTGAACCGCATCCCCATCCTCATGCTGGGACCGCTGCTGCACCTGGCGGGGGAGGCGTTCGTGCCGCTGGTCGGCGGCGACCCGATCGGCCGGCGGCCGGTGAACTTCCACGTCGAGGCGCTGCGCGCGATGGGCGCCGAGGTCGAGGTGGGCGACACCGGGATCTTCGCCAAGGCCAAGCGGCTGAACGGAACCCGGCTGGAGCTGCCGTATCCGAGTGTCGGGGCGACCGAGACGATCCTCATGTCCGCGGTGCTGGCCGAGGGCAAGACCGTGGTGAAGAACGCGGCGATGGAGCCCGAGGTCGTGGAGCTGGCGCTGTTCCTGCAGCGGATGGGCGCCAGGATCGAGCTCTCGCCCGACCGCAGGATCGTCATCGAGGGCGTCGAGCGGCTGCACGGCGCCTCCATCTGGCTGGCCGGCGACCGCATCGAGGCCTTCTCCTACCTCGCGGCCGGCCTGATCACCGGCGGCGAGGTGCGGGTGCACGGCTGCCCGCAGGACCGGCTGGTCACCGCGATCACCACGCTGGCCAGGATGGGCGCCCAGTTCGACATCAACGACGAATACCTGTGCGCCACCGCGCCGCCCGAGGGGCTGCGCGCGGCGGCCGTGCAGACCGACACGCATCCCGGGTTCATGACCGACTGGCAGACGCCGCTCATGGTGCTGTTCACGCAGAGCCAGGGCATGTCGGTGCTGCACGAGACCGTCTTCGAGAACCGCCTGGTGTACGTCCCGGCGCTGCAGAAGATGGGCTGCGAGATCGAGGTGTTCGACCAGTGCCTGGGCGGCCCGGCCTGCCGCTACCACGACACGAACGCCAGGCACTCGGCCGTCGTGCGGGGCGTGTCACAGCTCAAGGGCGCGGACGTGACGCTGCCCGACATCCGGGCCGGGTTCTCGGCCGTGCTGGCCGCCGCGGTGGCGGACGGGACCTCGACGCTGCGCGGCGTCAACCACATCGAGCGCGGCTATCACCAGCCGTTCGAGCAGTTCGCGTCACTTGGTCTGAATATCCGCAGACAACAGTAAAGACGGGCGTGGCTGGTGTTTGCCGGAGCCTTCCCAGCCGCAGATCAACTGAGTGACTGTGCTCAGATCCGTCGGCGTGCTCGCCGTGGCCGGGGCGATCGGCGGGGTCCTGGCGGCGGCGCTGGCCGCCCCGGTCGTGACCGGGGCGGGCCTGTCCGCCAAGAACGTCGCCATGACGTTCGTCGACCTGCCGCCCGCCCCTCGTGAGGAGCCGCTGTCCCAGGTGACCCGCCTCCTCGACCGGAACGGCAAGCAGTTCGCCCAGTTCTACGAGGCCAACCGGACGACGATCCGGCTCGACCAGGTGGCGCCGGTGATGCGCAAGGCGATCGTGGCCATCGAGGACGCCCGGTTCTACGAGCACGGCGGCCTGGACGTCAAGGGCACGATCCGGGCACTGCTCACCAACACGCAGGCGGGCGGGATCAAGCAGGGCGGCTCGTCCCTCACCCAGCAGCTGGTCAAGAACATCCTGGTGGAGGGCGCCCGCAGCGACGCCGAGCGCGACCGGGCCCGCGCGCCCAACCTGGCCAGGAAGATCACCGAGCTGCGGTACGCGCTGGCGATGGAGGAGAAGTACCGCAAGGACGAGATCCTGGAAAAATATCTGAACATCGCGTACTTCGGCGCGGGCGCACATGGCGTCGAGGCGGCGGCCAGGCGGTTCTTCTCGACCACGGCCGCCCACCTCACCCTGACCCAGGCGGCCACGCTGGCGGGGGCGGTGCGCATGCCGTACTCGACCGATCCCTCGCTGGGTGAGCGGCACCTGGTCCGGCTGCGGCAGCGGCGCGACATCGTGCTGGACCGGATGGTCGGGGTGGGCGGGATCTCGCCGCAGGAGGCGGCCGCGGCCAAGCGGACCGGCCTCGACCTCAAGCTCCATCCGGAGCCCGGCGGCTGCGCGCAGAGCGCGTACCCGTTCTATTGCTATTACGTTCAGCGGGAGCTTCTAACCAACGCGGCCTTCGGCAACACCGCGGCCAAACGACAGGCCAGAATGAGCACCGGCGGCCTGGTGATCCGTACGAGCCTCGACCCGGTGGCGCAACGGGCCGCCGAGCACGCCATCCGGCGGCGGGTGCACCCCGACGACACCCAGGTGGCCGCCGAGGCCATGGTCGAGCCGGGCACCGGGCGGATCATGGCGATGGCGGCGAGCAAGCAGTTCGGCCGCAACCCGGGCAACAAGAAGAACGGCGCCAGGACCACCTTCAACCTGCCGGCCGACATGACGCACGGCGGCGGGATGGGGTTCCAGGCCGGCTCCACGTTCAAGGTGTTCACCCTGGCCACGGCGCTGGGGCAGGGCTGGCGATTCGGAGACGGCTTTCAGACCCCCGGCGAGCTGTCGCCTGACCAGGGCTATCGCGACTGCCAGGGCAGGCGCGTCAACGACCCGCGCACGACCATCTACAACGCCTCCGGCGAGGGCACCGGCGGCCCGCACAGCCTGGAGACCGGCACCTGGAAGTCGGTCAACATCTTCTACATGATGCTGGAGCGCAAGGTCGGCCTCTGCAACGTGGTCAAGACCGCCAAGGCGCTGGGCATCGCCCGCGCCGACGGGACGCCGCTGCGCGAGGTGCCGACGTTCACGCTCGGGGCCAACGAGGTGGATCCGGTGACGGTGGCGGCGGCGTTCGCGACGTTCGCGGCCAGGGGGAGGTACTGCCGGCCGCTGGCGATCGTGGAGATCACCGGCCGGGCCGGCGAACGTACCCAGGTGCCGCCCGCCTGCGAGGAGGCCATCGAGCGGCCGGTGGCCGACGCGGTCAACTGGGTGCTGGGCGGCGTCTTCACCGAGGGCACCATGCGCGGCCAGAGCATCGGCCGTCCCGCGGCGGGCAAGACGGGCACGAACAACGGCTACACCTCGGCGTGGTTCGCCGGTTACACCCCGGATCTGGCGGCGGCGGTCAGCGTCGGTGACATCAGGGGCGCCTACCGCTACCCCCTGCAGAACGTCCAGATCGGCGATGAGTACTACGGCTCCGTGCAGGGTGCCTCGCTACCGGGCCCGATCTGGGTCGACTCGGTGGAGGAGGCCCTGCGCGACACCGCCCCGTCGGGCTTCCCCGGCCCCGACATGGCCCGCTTCGGCGGCGGCTTCACCCCGGGCCTGAAGGAGGCGCTGGAGGCGGAGGCGAAGGCCCGTCACGAGCATGAGCGGTTCGCCCGCGACAGGCGCCGGAGGTTCGACCACCGCGGACGCTTCACGTTCATGGAGCGATGGAACCGCCGGGGCTTCCGGGAACCACGGCATCGCCGCGACGCCCTGGAACGGCGTCCCGGTGCCGCCCTGGAACCCAGGCGTCCCGGAGATGTCCGGGAGCCTCGGCGTCCCGAAGACGTCCGGGAGCCTCGGCGTCCCGAGGGCGTCCGGGAACCCCGGCGTCCCGAGGACATCATGGGACCACGGCGTCCCCGTGATCTCCTGGAGCCACGTCATCGCCGTGACAGGATCAGCCGGCACTTCCGATAGCGGCGGTGACGGCGCTGGTCAGCGAGATCAGGTTGGCGGGGGCGGTCTCGATCTGCAGCCCCCGCTTGCCCGCGGAGAAGTAGATCGTCCCGAACTCCAGAGCCGACGCGTCGACCACGGTCGGCAGCCTCTTGCGCTGGCCGAGCGGGCTGATGCCGCCGACCACGTAGCCCGTGACGCGCTCGACCTTCGCCGCGTCGGCCATGGCCGCCTTCTTGCCGCCGAGCGCCGCCGCCAGCGCCTTGAGGTCGAGCTTGCCCGAGACCGGCACGACCGCCACCGCGAGCGCGCCCTCCACCTCGGCCACCAGCGTCTTGAAGATCCGCTCGTGCGGCACGCCGAGCGCGTCGGCCGCCTCCTCGCCATAGGCCTGCGCGTGGGCGTCGTGCTCGTACGGATGAAGGGTGAACTCGGCCTTGGCCTTCGTCAGCGCCACCGTGGCCGGAGTGCCCCCTTGGGCTTTCGCTCTGCTCACAGGACGCCAGTGTAGCGAATCTACATTGTAAAGGCGCGGCCCGGGGTGTACCCGAGAGCCCGCCGGAACGCGACGATGAAGGCGCTGGCGGTGGCCCAGCCGCACCGGTGCGCGACGGTGGTGACCGCGATCCCGTCGGCCAGCAGCAGCAACGCGTGGTGCAGGCGCAGTTGCGTACGCCATTGCGGGAACGTCATCCCCAGCTCGCTGCGGCAGAGCCGGGCCAGCGTGCGGTCGCTGGTGCCGGCCTGCCGCCCGAACTGGGCGAGTGTGCGGGAGTCGGCCGGGTCGTCGTGCAGGAGCGCGCAGACGGCGGCCAGCCGGGGGTCCCGGGCCGTGGGCAGGTGGAAGGGCTGCTCGGGGGAGCGGCGGAGCTGGTCCAGCAGGACGGCCCGCAGTCGCTGCCGCTCGGCGCCGCCGTCGTCGGGGTCCGGTCCCCCAGCGGCGGCGGTGTAGACGATGATCAGCTCGCGCAGCAGCGGGCCGACGGCGAGCACGGCGGGCCGGTCGAGGCGCAGGGGGTTGTCGGCGACGGGCAGGCCGACGAGGCGCAGGTCGGTGTCGCCGTGCGCGCGGTGCTCGTGGACGGTGCCGGCCGGCACCCAGATGGCCCGGTTGGCCGGCGCCACCCAGGTGCCCGCGCTCGTCGTCACCGACAGGACGCCCCGGCAGGCGTAGGTGATCTGGTGGGTGTCGTGGCGGTGCGCGTCGATCCCGGTGCCGGGCGCGAGCGGCCGGATCCCGGTGGGCGCCTCCGGAAGATGGCGGATTTCCATCATGGATTGGCATTTTATCGGAAGCGGGCCAGGTCATCCCGGGGCGACGATCGGAGGGTGAAGGCGAACAAGATCGTGATGCTGGCCGCCGGCCATGCCGGTGTGGACGTGTACCAGGGGGCGGTCCCGGCGCTGGTGCCCTTCCTGGTGGCGCAGCGCGGCTACGGGTACGTCGCCGCGTCGGGCATCGTGCTCGCCGCGACGCTGCTGTCCTCGATCGTCCAGCCGGTCTTCGGCGCGCTCACCGACCGCTGGCGGATGCCGTGGCTGATCCCGGTCAGCATGCTCACGGCCGGGCTCGGGGTGGCGCTCAGCGGTGTCACCGACGTGTACGCCCTCACCTGGCTGGCGGTGGCGCTGTCGGGTCTCGGTGTGGCGGCCTACCATCCGGAGTCGGCCCGCCTGGCCAGGATCGCCAGCGAGGGCAGTCACGTGCGGATGAGCTGGTTCTCGCTGGGCGGCACGCTCGGCTTCGCCACCGCGCCGATCGTGGTCACACCGCTGCTGTCGCTGTGGGGGCTCGGCGCCTCGCCGTTGCTGGTCGTCCCCGCCGTGGTGGGCGCGCTGCTCACGCTCACCGTGATCGGCTCGCTCTCCCGTCACGGTGAGGAGGCGCGGGCGAGCGCCCGTTCGGCCGGGCGTGACGACTGGCCGTCGTTCGTCCGGCTCACTCTGGTGATCGTCTTCCGGTCGATCGCGTACGTGGGGCTGAGCGCGTTCGTCGCCCTCTACATGGGTGGGGGCGCGGCGGGGGCGGTGGCGTTGTTCGTGCTGTTCGCCGGGGGCGCGGTGGGGACGCTGCTCGGCGGCCGGCTGGCGGGCCGCTGGGGCCGGGTGCGCACCATGAGCCTGGCGTACTTGGCCGCCGTCCCGGCCATCGCCGGGGTGGTGCTGGCGCCGGGTGCTTCCGCGTACGTGTTCATCGCGGCCTCCTCGATCACCCTGTACGCGCCGTTCTCGCTGCATGTGACGCTGGGCCAGGACTTCCTGCCCAACCGTCTGGGCACGGCCAGCGGCGTCACGCTCGGCCTGGCGGTGAGCGCCGGCGGTCTGACCAGCCCGCTCGTCGGGGCGGTGGCGGAGGCCACCTCGCTGCGGGTCGCGCTGGCCGGGCTGATCGCCTTCCCGGCCCTGGCCTGGCTGCTGGCCCGTACGCTCAAGGATCCCGCTCCCGCCGTACGGGAGCCGCTGCCCGCTCCCGGCGCGTAGGAGTCGAGGGGCTCAGCCGGCGGCCCAGTCGCCGGTGTCCAGCCGGATCTCCGCCGGCTCGCGGTCGGGGCGCAGGCCGCGCCAGGAGGGGTGGCGCAGGCGGCCGTCGCCGGTCACCTCGGCATACTGGACCTCGCCCACCAGGCGCGGTTCGACCCAGTGCGCGTCGCGGGCGTGCTCGCGGGGCACCGGTACGGCGAACGGTGACTCGGGCCGCTCCAGCGGGGTGAGGCGCTCGTACAGGTCGTCCAGCATCGCCTGGGTGAAGCCGGTGCCCACGTGGCCGACGAACAGCAGCCCCCCGTCCCGGTCGTGCGCGCCGAGCAGCAGGGAGCCGATCGTGCCCGCGCGCCGGCCCGCGCCGGCCTTCCAGCCGCCGATGATCACTTCGACCGCCGTGACGTTCTTGACCTTCGTCCATTCGGAGCTGCGCCGCCCCGGCCGGTACGGCGACGACAGGCGCTTGCACACCACGCCCTCCAGGCCGAGCCGGCGCGAGGAGTCCAGCGCGCCCTCCGCGTGGTCGTGGAACCACACCGGCACCTGCCAGCGGAAGCCGGGCGTCAGGACCCGCTCCAGGAGCTCACGGCGTTCGGTGTAGGGCCGGTGGATGGTGCTGTCGGAGCCGAGGTGCAGCAGGTCGAACGCCATGAGCGTCACCGGTATGGTCCTGGCCAGTTCGGCGACCTTGGCCGGGTGGCGCTGGTGCATGCGGGGTTGCAGCGCGCCGAAGCTGGGCCGTCCGGCGTCGTCGAAGGCCACGATCTCCCCGTCGACGACCGCCGGCCGCCGGCCGGTGGCGCCCGCCATCAGCTGCAGCTCGGGGTAGGCCGCGGTGACGTCCTTGCCGTTGCGCGACAGCAGCCGGACGCCGCCGTCCTCCAGGTAGACGAGGGCGCGCACGCCGTCCCACTTCATCTCGACGGCCCACTCGTCCCCGCGTACCGACGGCAGAGAGCCGAGCTGAGCCAGCATCGGCGCGTAGACCGGCAGCTGCGCCATGACCCCTGGCATACCCCGGCGGCGAGATCGGCACCAGAGGGCGGGGTCCGCAGATGGTCAAGCCGGGGGACGGCCTGCGTCGCGTGGCTGTTCGACCAGTTTGGCCAGGTCGACGCCGTGCCCGCCGAGTTCCTCGACGCGGGCGCAGTAGCCGCGGAAGTAGGCCCGGCCGTTGACGTGCCGGGACACGCGCAGCAGCGGCCGGTTGCCGAGCACGATCGCCTCGACGACGATGCCGTCCGGTCCATGCCACTTTGCCATGCGCGCCAGCGTACGAGATTCGTATAAAAAACGACAAATAACCCTAAAACCGGACAGGATGTGGTGTCCGGAAAGTCCCCGAGTTGGGCATTCGGGGGGACGCGCCCCCGTCCCGGATACTGGACAGAACCGGATTCAGGGAAGGGACTCCGTAAACTGGGTGGGTGATTTCCCGTATTGACATGCGCGGTTCCCTTCCGGCGAACCTGCGCGACGTGCTGCCCCGCGCCGAACTCGACGTCGAGGCCGCCCTGGAAAAGGTGCGGCCCATCTGCGACGAGGTCCGCCATCGCGGGGCGGCAGCCGTACGGGAGCTGACCGCCAAGTTCGACGGTGTCGAGATCCAGCAGGCCCGCGTCCCGCGGGAGGCGATCCAGGCGGCGCTGCGTGAGCTGCGGCCGGAGGTCGTGGCCGCGCTGGAGGAGGCGATCCGGCGCACCAGGCTGGTCCACCGCGACCAGCGCCGCGCCGACGTCACGACCCGCGTCGTGCCGGGTGGCACCGTGACCGAGCGGTGGGTGCCGGTCGACCGCGTGGGCCTCTACGTCCCCGGCGGGCGCGCCGTCTACCCCTCGAGCGTGGTCATGAACGTGGTCCCGGCCCAGGAGGCGGGCGTGGAGTCGCTGGCCGTGACGAGTCCGGCCCAGCGTGACAACGGCGGGCTGCCGCACCCCACGATCCTGGCGGCCTGCGCGCTGCTGGGCGTGGACGAGGTCTACTCCGTGGGCGGCGCCCAGGCGGTGGCGATGTTCGCCTACGGCACCGAGGAGTGCCCGGCCGCCAGCATGGTGACCGGGCCCGGCAACATCTGGGTGGCCGCCGCCAAGCGCCTGCTCAAGGGCCGCATCGGCATCGACTCCGAGGCGGGGCCGACGGAGATCGCGATCCTGGCCGACGAGACGGCCGACCCGGTGCACGTGGCGTCCGACCTGATCAGCCAGGCCGAGCACGACGTGATCGCGGCGGCCGTGCTGGTCACCGACAGCCTCCGGCTGGCCGAGGCCGTGGAGAAGGAGCTGCCGGCCCAGGTCGCCGTCACCAAGCACGCCCAGCGCATCACCGAGGCGCTCGGCGGCCGGCAGTCCGGCATCGTGCTGGTCGACAGCGTCGAGGACGGCCTCAAGGTCGTCGACGCCTACGCCGCCGAGCACCTGGAGATCCAGACCGCCGACGCGGCGGCCGTCGCGGCCCGGGTCCGCAACGCGGGCGCGATCTTCGTGGGCCCCTACGCCCCGGTGTCCCTCGGCGACTACCTGGCCGGCTCCAACCACGTGCTGCCCACGGGCGGCTGCGCCTGCCACTCCAGCGGCCTGTCGGTGCAGTCGTTCCTGCGCGGCATCCACGTCGTGGACTACACGCGCGAGGCGCTGGCCGAGGCGGCCGGGCACGTGACGGTGCTCGCCGACGCCGAGGACCTCCCGGCGCACGGCGCCGCCGTCCGCGCCCGCTTCGACTGGCAGGTCCCATCGCGAAACGAGGCCCAGTGAATCCCCGCGCCAATCCTGACGTGACGCTCGACGACCTGCCGATCCGCGACGACCTGCGGGGCCGCACGCCCTATGGCGCTCCGCAGATCGACGTGCCCGTCAGGCTCAACACCAACGAGAACCCCTACCCGCCCTCCCCGGCCCTGGTCGCCGACCTGGCGGAGGAGGTGCGCGCGAGCGCGGCCGAGCTCAACCGCTACCCCGACAGGGACGCCGAGGCGCTCCGCACCGACCTGGCCGGCTACCTGGGTCACGGGCTGACCAAGGACCAGGTGTGGGCGGCCAACGGCTCCAACGAGATCCTCCAGCAGATCCTCCAGGCGTTCGGCTCCTACGGCCGCACCGCGCTGGGCTTCGAGCCGTCCTACTCGATGCACCCGATCATCACCACCGGCACCAGCACGGAGTGGATCTCCGGGGCCCGGGAGCCCGACTTCTCGCTTGATCCGGACAAGGCGGTCGCCGCGGTCGAGGAGCACCGGCCCGACATCGTGTTCCTGACCTCGCCCAACAACCCGACCGGCACCGCGCTGCCGATGGAGACGATCAGCCGGGTGCTCGACGCGGCCAAGGGCATGGTCGTGGTCGACGAGGCCTACGCGGAGTTCGCCCGGCAGGGCACGCCCTCGGCGCTCACCCTGCTGCCCGCGCACCCGAGGCTGATCGTCACGCGGACCATGTCCAAGGCGTTCGCCATGGCGGGCACCCGGCTGGGCTATCTGGCCGCGCACCCGGCCGTGATCGACGCGCTGCTGCTGGTACGGCTGCCCTACCACCTGTCGACGCTCACCCAGACGGCGGCCCGCGTGGCGCTGCGCCACCGGGCCGAGCTGCTCGCCACGGTCGACGCGCTCAGGCAGGAGCGCGACGACATCGTGGCCTGGCTGCGCGATAAGGGGTTGACCGTCGCCGATTCCGACGCCAACTTCGTGCTGTTCGGGCGCTTCGCCGATCGGCGGAAGGTGTGGGAGGCCCTGCTGGCGAGCGGTGTGCTCATCCGCGAGGTGGGCCCGCCAGAATGGCTGCGGGTGTCGATCGGCACCGATGAGGAGATGGCGGCGTTCCGCGCCGCCCTGGAGGGAGTCCTGCTGTGAGCGAGCCAACCAACGGAAACGGCGCTCCTGCGGCTCACAGCCCCGACGATGGAGGGCCGGTGGGCCGGGTCGGTCGCGTCGAGCGCGCGACGAAGGAGACCTCGGTCCTGGTCGAGGTGGGTCTCGACGGCACGGGCCGGGTCGACGTCTCGACCGGGGTCGGCTTCTTCGACCACATGCTGGCCCAGCTCGGCAAGCACGGGCTGTTCGACCTGACCGTCAAGACCGAGGGCGACCTGCACATCGACTCGCACCACACGATCGAGGACACGGCGCTCGCGCTGGGCGCCGCGTTCCGCGAGGCCCTGGGCGACAAGTCGGGCATCAGGCGGTTCGGTAATGCGTCGTGCCCGCTGGACGAGTCGCTCGCCCAGGTGACCGTCGACCTGTCGGGCCGCCCCTACCTGGTGCACACCGAGCCCGAGGGCATGGCGCCGATGATCGGGCCCGACTACGACACGACGATGACGCGCCACGTCCTGGAGTCGTTCGTCGCCCAGGCGGCGATCTGCCTGCACGTACGCGTGCCCTACGGCCGCAACGCCCATCACATCGTCGAGGCCCAGTTCAAGGCGCTGGCCAGGGCGCTGCGCGAGGCGTCGGAGTTCGACCCGCGCGCCACGGGCGTGCCGAGCACCAAGGGCGTCCTGTGACCGACAACACGATCGCCATCGTCATGGTGTTCATCGGGCTGTTCCTCATCGGCGGCGTGTTCTCGCTGGGCCGGCAGGGGCTCAAGTTCGGCGCCGCCGCCTGCGCGCTCGGCGCCGCGCTGGCGATCACCGCGGGGGTGATGTGGTGGTGAAGAACATCGTCGTGCTCGACTACGGCTCGGGCAACCTGCGTTCCGCCGAGCGGGCCCTGGCCCGGGTGGGCGCGAACGTGACCGTCACCTCCGACTTCACCGCCGCGCTCGAGTGCGACGGCCTGGTCGTGCCGGGCGTCGGCGCGTTCGAGGCGTGCATGGCCGGACTCAAGAGCGTGTACGGCGAGCGGATCATCGGCCGGCGCCTGGCCGGTGGCCGCCCGGTGCTCGGCATCTGCGTCGGCATGCAGATCCTGTTCGCCAGGGGAGTGGAGCACGGCGTCGAGACGGAGGGCTGCGGCGAGTGGCCGGGCACGGTCGAGCGGCTCGACGCGCCCGTCCTGCCGCACATGGGCTGGAACACCGTCAAGGCGCCCGCGGGCAGCGTGCTGTTCGACGGGATCGACGAGGCGACGCGCTTCTACTTCGTGCACTCCTACGGCGTGCGCGAGTGGGAGCTGCACCCGGGTGACGGCTTCGCCGAGCCGCTGGTCACCTGGGCGGAGCACGGTGTGCCGTTCGTGGCGGCCGTGGAGAACGGCCCGCTGATGGCCACCCAGTTCCACCCGGAGAAGTCCGGCGACGCCGGAGCCGCGCTGCTGTCCAACTGGCTCGGCACCCTTGAGTAAGGAGCGGGCGCGCCGCCGGGCCGAGCGTGAGGCGGAGCGGGCGCGCGCGATCCGGCTCAACGAGGCACGGCAGGCGCGGTCCGCGCGCCGCCGCGCCTTACTCGGCCGGCTGGTCCCGCGCCCGGTCCGGATCGCCCGGCAGGGCGGTCTGCTCGCCCGCCGCCGCCGCGGCCAGAACGCCGTGGTGGCGCTGCTGTTCGTGCTGGTCCAGGTGGTGGCGTGGCTCGTGTGGGGCGCGCCGCTGCTGAGCCTGGCCGTGTTCGTGTTTTCCCTGCTGCTGGCACCTGTTGTCATGACTCTCGCTTTCGACCGGAGGACCTGATGTCGCTCGTATTGCTCCCTGCCGTGGACGTCGCGGACGGCCAGGCCGTACGCCTCGTCCAGGGTGCGGCCGGGACCGAGACCGGCTACGGCGAGCCGCTCGCCGCGGCGCTGGCCTGGCAGGAGGCGGGCGCGGAATGGATCCACCTGGTCGACCTCGACGCCGCCTTCGGCCGGGGCTCCAACCGGGAGCTGCTCACCGACCTGATCGGCCGGCTCGACGTGAACGTGGAGCTGTCGGGCGGCATCCGTGACGACGCCTCGCTGGCCGCGGCGCTGGCCACCGGCTGCCGCCGGGTGAACATCGGCACGGCCGCGCTGGAGAACCCCGAATGGTGCCGCCGGGTCATCGCCGAGCACGGTGACAAGATCGCCGTCGGGCTGGACGTACGCGGCACGACGCTGGCCGCCCGCGGCTGGACCGAGGAGGCCGGGGACCTGTGGGAGGTGCTCGACCGCCTGGAGGCCGACGGCTGCCCCCGCTACGTGGTCACCGACGTCACCAAGGACGGCACCCTGCGCGGGCCCAACCTGGACCTGCTTCGCGAGGTCTGCAAGCGCACCGACAAGCCGGTGGTGGCCAGCGGCGGCGTCTCCTCTCTTGACGACCTGGTCGCGCTGGCCGGGCTGGTGCCGGACGGCGTGGAGGGTGCCATCGTGGGCAAGGCCCTTTACGCTCAAGCTTTCACGCTGGAGAGCGCGCTGATCGCGGTACGCGCTTAGTTCCTCGGGAGGGGGCGTGATGGGCAGCATGAGTATGGAAAGCACCGGACCAAGGGTGTTCTCCGGAGGCATCTGGGAAGAGAGATACGGCTACGCCAGGGCGGTGGTCGTCGGTGACCGGGTGATCGTGTCCGGGTGCACCGCCACCGTCGACGGTGAGGTACGTCACCACGGTGACGCCTACCTGCAGAGCAGGACGGCCATGGACATCGCCCTCGAAGCGGTCGCGATGGGCGGCCTGAGCAGGGAGGACGTCGTCATGGTCCGCTACTACGTGGTCGAGCACGGCCACTTCGACCAGGTCGGGCGGGCGATCGGCGAGGTGTTCGGGCGGGTGCGCCCGGCCTGCACCGGCGTCCGCGTCGCCGGGCTGGTGGATCCCAACATGCTGGTCGAGATCGAGATAGAGGCGCTTCGGGCATGACGGTAGCCGTACGGGTGATCCCGTGCCTGGACGTGGACGCGGGGCGCGTGGTCAAGGGCGTCAACTTCGCCAACCTGCGCGACGCGGGCGACCCGGTCGAACTGGCCAGGCGCTACGACGCCGAAGGGGCCGACGAGCTGACCTTCCTCGACATCACCGCCTCGTCGGGCGAGCGCGACACCATGCTCGACGTGGTGCGCAGAACCGCCGAGCAGGTGTTCATCCCGCTCACCGTGGGCGGCGGCATCCGCTCGGTCGACGACGTCAACACGCTGCTGCGCGCGGGAGCCGACAAGGTGTCGCTCAACACCGCCGCCATCGCCCGGCCCGAGCTGCTCACCGAGGCGTCGCGGCGCTTCGGCGCGCAGTGCGTGGTGCTGTCGGTCGACGCGCGGCGGGCGCCGGGCACCGCGAGCGGCTTCGAGGTGACCACGCACGGCGGGCGCCGCGGCACCGGCATCGACGCGGTCGAGTGGGCCGCGCGCGGTGAGGAGCTCGGCGTCGGCGAGATCCTGCTCAACTCGATGGACGGCGACGGCACGCTCGATGGTTACGACCTCGAGATGCTGCACGCGGTCAGGGCCGCGGTCCGGGTGCCGGTGATCGCCAGCGGCGGCGCCGGGCGGCTGGCGGACTTCCCTCCGGCGGTCTCGGCCGGCGCCGACGCGGTGCTGGCGGCGAGCGTGTTCCACTTCGGGACACTGAAGATCTCCGAGGTCAAGGACACGCTGCGGATGGCCGGTCACCCGGTCCGCTAGAACCTGCGGACGGTCGGCCACCCGGTCCGGCTAGAACACCCGCATGTGGTGGAACAGCTCATAGGAGGCGTCCTTGGCCGCGAACGCGGCGGCCTCGGACCGCTTCACGGCCAGGTACGCGCTACGCCGTAGCGGGCCGAGCGCCTCCATGAGCACCTCGTCGGCCTCCAGGGCGTCGAGCGCCTCCTCCAGCGAGGCGGGCAGGCGCGGATAGCGGCCGGGCCGCGTGTCGGGGTCGACGTCGACCGCCTCGCCGGGGTCCAGTTTGCGGCGGATCCCGTCGAGGCCGGCGTGGATGACCGCGCCGAGCGACAGGTACGGGTTGGCCGAGGAGTCGGACGGCTTGAGCTCCAGGTTCGGCTCGCCGCTCTCGCCGAGCGGCGAGCAGACCCGGATCGCCGCCTCCCGGTTGTCGGGGCCGTAGACGGCGTAGGCGCTGGCCCACGTGCGCGGCGCCAGCCGCCGGAAGCCGTTGACGCTGCCGCAGGTCAGCGCGGTCAGCGCGGGCAGGTGGGCGATCAGGCCGCCGATGAAGGCCGCCCGCAGCTCGCCGTCCTCGGCGAAGACGTTCTGGGTGTCGTTCCACAGGGACAGGTGCAGGTGGGCCCCGTTGCCCGCCTGGTCGGCCAGCGGCTTGGGGGCCAGGGACGCCCACATCGACATGCGCATCGCGACCCCGCGCACGGTCTCGCGGTAGAGGACGTGGTTGTCGGCGGCCCGCAGCGCGGGCGCGTGGCGTACGGACAGCTCCTGCTGGCCCGGCCCGAGCTCGGGGTGGTAGTGCTCGACGTGCAGGCCCTGCGTCTCCAGGGCGCGCATCAGCTTGATCGTGTAGTCGTGGGCGGTGTCGAAGCCGGTGGCGGCGTAGCACAGCGTGTCGTCGAGCGGCACCAGCCGGTCGAAGCCGCCCGCGGGGTCGGGCAGCCGCCGGCCGAGCGTGAACTCCGGCTCGAAGGCGGCCAGCAGTGTGTAACCCTCGTCCGCCAGCGCGCCGACCGCGTCCTTGAGGAAGGTGCGTGCGCAGGCCGCCCAGGGTGAGCCGTCCGGCTCGCGGAGATCGGAGAGCATCGCCGCGGCGCCGGGAGCGTGGGGGAGCGGGACGAAGGTCGAGGGGTCGGGGACGATGCGCACCTCGCCCACCGGACCCAGGTGCTCGACCTCCTGCAACTGGTCGAGCATGTTCATCGCCATCATCGCCACCGTGTGCCCGATCCCGGTGTTGAGCCGCTCGGCGAGTCGCGACCGGGATGCCGCCTTCCCACGGATGACGCCTCCGTGGTCGGCGTACAGGAAGCGAATCAGCTCGATCCCCTCGATCTCGGCGCGTTCGAGGACGCGCCGGGCGTGGGGATCAGGCTGATTGAGTTTGGTGACGCTCGGGCGATCTCTCATTCTGCCTGCGTAACACGATCTGGCATCGTGGGGAAGCGTCTAGCGCAGACAGAACCACACGTCAGGTCAGCACATTGGTAAAGAAGACAGCCAACTGGTTAGCGCCATGAACGATCCCGTCGAACACGCCGTTGACCGCGGATGCGGCCTGGGCCGGCCGGGTGAACAGGTAGAAGATCACGAACGCCACTAGAACGTACGTGATCACCTTCTTGACCTGCATGGGGGCCTCCTGCAGTCCATTCCCAGCCGTATATACCCGGATCTGGGCGATCCTTGGCATCTTCTATGAAGACGTTCCTTGATCCTAACCGGGGGGCTTGTTTCTCACGCCATGGTAAGGCCAAGAGGTATCGGCGAACCCCCTGCGGAACCCCGGAAGTTGGTGCGCCATCACATGCCCAGCTTGGCGTTCTTGAGCCGGGCGACGGCGTCGGCATCGCCCGCCAGTTCGACCCTGGCGTGCTCCTGACGCCCGAAGCAGAACAGCAGCAGCTCGCCCGCCCGGCCCGTCACCTCCACCTTCGGGCCCTGCTGCGCGCCGCCCAGCGTCACGCCGCCGCCCAGGCGGTGCAGCACCACGCCCACAGGTGATCGGCGCAGCATCAGCCGTCCGCCGCCGGCCACCCGCTTCCAAATGATCTGCTCCAGGTCGGCGGGCAGCTCGCGCGGCTCCCACTCCGGCTGCGCGCGGCGCACGTCCTCGTGGTGGACGAAGAACTCCAGGGTGTTGACGGCGTCGTCGAGGAAGGGGAGCACGCCGTACACGCCGCCCGGTCTGCGGACCAGGTCGACCAGCTCGGGGTAGGAGTGCTTGGCCTTCAGCCCCTTCTGCACCGAGGCCGTGTAGCCGGCCAGCGACTTGAGGGCGATGCCGCCCATGGCGTCGGGCCGGCGCTCGCGCAGGACCAGGTGGGCGGCCAGATCAGCGGTGTTCCAGCCCGTGCAGAGCGTCGGCGCGTCCGGGCCGAGCTGGTCGAGCAGGTCGCACAGCGCGGCGCGTTCGCTACGAGCGTGAGTCACGCGGCCCACCCTACCCGCGGGAATAACGTGTTGATCGCCAGTGATACTGACATATGTAGAAATGGGCGGGGAAAGGAAAATTTGCGAGTGGCGACCAAGGTCACCTCGGCTGTCATGCGTCAAGGGCTACGCGTCCTTGGGGTGGCCGTCCGTGCGGAGAAGGCGGTGTTCGCCGCGGCCGTCCTGGCCAGCGCGCTCTACGGTGGCATGACCGTGGCCTCCGCCTGGGCGCTCGGCTGGGCCACCCAGAACGTCGTACTCCCCGCCTTCCATCAGGGCGACACCGCCGCGGGCGCGCTCTGGACCGGAGTGCTGCTCATCATGGGCGCGGCGCTGCTCAAATCCATCGGCGTGGCGGGCCGTCGCATCCTGGCCGGGCTGCTGCAGTACCGCATGCAGGCCCGCTCGCGGCGCGCGGTCACCAGGCAGTACCTGCGGCTGCCGCTGTCGTGGCACCACCAGCACCCGACCGGGCAGCTGCTGTCCAACGCCAGCGCCGACGCCGAGGCGGCCTGGGCGCCGCTCGCGCCGCTGCCCATGGCCGTCGGCGTGATCGTCATGCTGTTCACCGCGGCGATCGGCATGCTGCTCACCGATCCCATGCTCGCCCTGGTGGGCTTCCTGATCTTCCCGGCCATCGCCGTACTGAACCTGGTCTACCAGCGCCGCCTGAGCCCGCTCGCCACCCGCGCGCAGCAGCTGCGCGCCGAGGTCAGCGAGATCGCGCACGAGAGCTTCGACGGCGCGCTCGTCGTCAAGACGCTCGGCAGGGAGGCGATGGAGACCGAGCGCTTCCGGCGGCGCGCGCACGAGCTGCGTGACGCGAACATCGCGGTCGGGCGGGTACGCGGCCTGTTCGACCCCCTGCTGGAGGCCCTGCCCACGCTCGGCGTGCTCGCGGTGCTCGGCGTCGGCGCGCTGCGGCTGTCCACCAGCTCGATCGACTCCGGCGAGCTGGTCCAGGTCGCCTACCTGTTCACGCTGCTGTCCTTCCCCATCCGGGCGCTCGGCTGGGTGCTGGCCGAGCTGCCGCGCAGCGTCGTGGGCTGGCAGCGGGTGCAGGCCGTACTGGACGCCGAGGGGTCCATGGAGTACGGCGAGGTCGCGCTGAGCGAGGCCCGGCCCGCCAAGCTGGAGGTCTCGGACGTCTCCTACGCCTACGGCGCCGACGAGGTGCTGCACGACGTCACCTTCGACGTGCCGGCCGGCGGCACCCTCGCGCTGGTGGGGCCGACCGGGTCCGGCAAGTCGACGCTGGTGCAGCTGCTCGTACGGCTGGTCGACCCGGCTTCTGGACAGGTGCTGCTCGACGGCGTCGACGTGCGCCGGCTCGCCTACGGCGGCCTGGCCGAGTCCGTCGCGCTGGTGCCGCAGCAGACGTTCCTGTTCGACGACACCGTGCGCGGCAACATCGCGCTCGGGCTGGACACCGACGACGAGGACGTGTGGGCGGCGCTGCGCGTGGCCCAGGCCGACGGGTTCGTCGCCAGGCTCGCCTCGGGACTCGACACGCGCGTCGGCGAACGCGGCACCTCGCTGTCCGGCGGCCAGCGCCAGCGGCTCGCGCTGGCCCGCGCGGTCGTCCGCCGCCCGCGCCTGCTCATCCTCGACGACGCCACCTCCAGCGTCGACCCGCAGGTCGAGGCCAAGATCCTGTACGGCCTGCGCGACGCGGCGTCGAGCGTCGTGGTCGTCGCCTACCGGATGGCCACGATCGCGCTGGCCGACGAGATCGTCTACCTGGACCGGGGACGGGTCGTCGACCGGGGCAGCCACGAGGAGCTGCTGGAGCGCTGCGAGGGCTACCGGAACCTGGTGACCGCCTACGAGCGGGAGGAGGCCGAGAGGGCCGCCATCGAGATCGAGCCGATCGAAGCAGCGTCGAGCGAGGAAGAAGAGGTCAGCGCATGAGCGTCGGGCAGGCGATCTCCGGCGACGCCGGGCGGGAAGTCAGCGCATGAGCGTGGAACAGGGGATCCGCGCCAACGCCGAGCGGTCGGCGATGGCCACGATCCGCCAGGGGTTCTCGCTCACGCCGGAGTTCCGCAGGGGCCTGGCGGGGACGCTGGCGCTGGCCGTCGTCGCCACCGGCGGCAAGATCATCGTGCCGATCGCGGTGCAGCAGACCATCGACACCGGCCTCAAGGGCGGCACCCCCGACCTGCCGTACATCTGGCGGGCCGTCGCCCTGTGCGCCGCCGCCGTGATCCTGACCGCCCTGGCCGGATATGTCATGAACGTTCGCCTCTACAAGGCGACCGAGTCCTCACTGGCCACCCTGCGGGTCCGCGGCTTCCGCCACGTGCACGACCTGTCCGTGCTCACCCAGAACACCGAGCGCCGCGGCGCCCTGGTCTCCCGCGTCACCAACGACATCGACCAGATCAGCACGTTCATGCAATGGGGCGGGCTGATGATCATCGTGGCGTTCGGCCAGGTGCTCGTGGCCAGCGTGCTGATGTTCGTCTACTCCTGGCAGCTCACGCTGCTGGTCTGGGCCTGCTTCATCCCGCTGGTGATCGCGCTGCCGCGCTTCCAGCGCTGGCTGTCCGGCGCCTACACCACCGTCCGCGAGCGGACCGGCGACATGCTCGCCGCCGTCAGCGAGTCCGTCGTCGGCGCCGCCGTCATCAGGGCGTACGCCTCCGAGCGGCGCACCTCCGACCGCATCGACACCGCCGTCGACGCCAACAGGTCCGCGCAGATCAAGGCGCAGACGATCGTCGGGTTCGTCTTCCCGCTGACCGAGATCGTGGCCGCCGTGGCCATCTCCGGGATCGTCCTGCTCGGGGTCCGGCTCGGGCTGTCGGGCGAGATCACGGCCGGGCGGCTGGTGGCGTTCCTGTTCCTGGTCACGTTGTTCGTCTCGCCCCTGCAAACCGCCACCGAGGTGCTGAACGAGGCCCAGAACGCGGTCGCCGGCTGGCGGCGCATCCTCGGCGTCCTCGACACCCCGCCGGACGTGGCCGACCCCGGCGACGCCGGCGTGGACCTGCCGCGCGGCCCCATCTCCGTCGCCTTCGAGGACGTCCACTTCAGCTACCCCGGCGGCGTCCCCGTACTGCGCGAGGTCACGCTGTCGATCCCGCCGCGCTCGCGCATCGCGATCGTGGGCGAGACCGGCTCCGGCAAGACCACCTTCGCCAAGCTGCTCACCCGCCTCATGGACCCGGTCGCGGGCCGCGTCACCGTCGACGGCCACGACCTGCGCGACGTGCGCTTCTCCTCGCTGCGCGAGCGCATCGTGATGGTGCCGCAGGACGGCTTCCTGTTCGACGGCACCCTGGAGCAGAACGTCCGCTACGGCCGGCCCGCCGCCACACGCGAGGAGATCCTGCTCGCCATGACCGAGCTCGGCCTGGCCGACTGGCTGGAAGGCCTGCCCGCCGGCCTCGACACACCGGTGGGCCAGCGCGGCGAGTCGCTCTCGGCGGGCGAACGCCAGCTCGTCGCGCTCGCCCGCGCCTACCTGGCCGACCCCGACCTGCTGCTGCTCGATGAGGCCACCTCGGCGGTCGACCCGGCGACGGAGGTACGGCTGGCACGGGCGCTCGAAGGCGTCACCAGAGGGCGGACGGCCATCTCGATCGCGCACCGGCTGTCGACGGCCGAGAACGCGAACGAGGTGCTCGTCTTCGACGCGGGGCGGCTGGTGCAGCGGGGGTCGCACGCCGAACTGGTGACGGAGCCGGGCGTCTACGCGGACCTGCACGCCTCCTGGGTGTCGGCCGCTCACTCGTAGCCTCTTGGGGCTCATTCCCGGGCGGCGGCGAATCGTACGCTCGTGCCGCCCGGGCCGGAGACGACCGTGACCTGATCGCACAGCAGCCTGGTCAGCCACAACCCGCGCCCGCGCGGCTCGTGCTCCGGCGGAGTGTGAGCGGCGTCCGTCCAGCCGGGCGGCAGGCCCGGTCCTTCGTCGGTCACCTCGCACCAGAGGCGGTCCTCGTGCCACCACAGCCGTAGCCGCCCGCTGCCGCCGCCGTGCAGCACGGCGTTCGTGGTGATCTCGTTGACCGCCAGTACGAAGTCCTCCAGCCGCTTGCCCGCCAGCCCCTCACCGGCCGCGCGCTCGGAGACCAATCTGCGCAGGGCAGTGATCCGCCCCTGCGCGAACCCCGTACAGAGGACCTGTCTACCCATCGACGGCCCGGCGGACGGCGAGTACCTCATCAGCCCTGATCAGCCGCAGCACGCGCGCGACCGTCCCGCGACACACCACCACCGTGCGATGGTGGTGGGCCGCGGCCCGTGCCAGCGCCGTCAGCGCGAGCAACTGGGCCGACCCGGCGTCGATGAAGTCGAGCCCCGTCGCGTCGATGACCACCTCGGCCGCCACCGCCTCCAGCTGGGTCAGCACCGAGGCGAACGCCAGCCTGTTGGTGATGTCGATGTCACCCGACAGCCGCAGCCCCGGCTGCGGGCGCATGTTGACGAACCGCAGCAGCGCCTGCCCCGGCGCGATCGGATGGATGGCCGCCGCCCGGTTGACGGCCGCGGCCGAGTAGAGCCCGCGATCGTACTGGCACACCGCCGCCAGCCACCGCTCACCGAACAGCGCGTTGACCGCCGCCTCGAACCTCTCCCGCCCCGCCGCGTCCCGCACCCCCCACGCCGCGTCGACCAGCGCGTAGACACCGCGATGCCCCTGCTCCCTGGCAAGCTCGCCGGCCGCGACCAGCTCACCCAGCAGCCACGCGGGCCCGTCCGCGTACGCCGTGATCTCGACCCGCCCCGCCGCCTCCGCCGCGGCCAGCCCCGGCACGAGCGGCGCCAGCCACTCCCGCGTCCGCTCCGGCGTGTCGGTGTGGGTGATGATCACCACTTTGGCCCGGCGGCGCAGCCCGTTCGCCGTGAACGCCCTGGTCGCGGCCATCCGCTCTCGATCGCCCTGGAACGGCAGGCAGACGTGATCTCCCAGGTCGGGATCCGCGACGTCCACCACGATCGTCCCTCCCCCTGCCGTGGGTCTGCCGTAGTCGCACAGAAAATACTCCGCCGCTCATCATTACGTTATGCGTTCTTCGCAAAACCCTCGGTAACGTGGCGCGTCCCGGTGTACCTTTTCCGCGGGGGCCGCTAGTGGCGGAGTCATGAGGAGCATGGGCGTGGATGTGCTGGAGATGACGCGGCGCCGACATGGCGAGCTCGTGGTCGTCAGCCTCGCGGGCGAGGTCGACGCGGACAACGTGTCAAAGGTCCGTAAATGTTTCGACGAGGCGGTCGCGACACACGGGCCGCGCCTGGTCGTCGACTTGAGCAACCTGACCTTCATCGACACATCGGGCTTGGGGGTGCTGGTTCGCCAGCTGGCCGCCTTGCGGGATCGCGACGGCACCATGGCGCTGATCGCCACGGACGGCCAGGTCCTGAGGCGCCTGCGCCGGACCAACATCGCACCGCTGTTCCCGATCTACGAGACGCTGTCGCAGGCACTCGACTAGATCCTTGGGGCGGCGGCCGTTCACCGGGGTATCCGCCCTCCCGGTCCGTTCGTGGCGGCTTCTGTTACGGCGGGTGGTCTTCTTCTGCTCTCCTGGAGGGCGTCCGTGGCCGCTGTCACGACGGGCGGTCTTCTTCTGCTCTCTCAGGGCGAGGCGTCTGTCCTTGTGGGCCTCTGCTGTTCTTGGGGGCCTCTGCCGACGGGCGGTCTTTTGGTCTCCCTTCGAGGGGCGTCCGTCCTTTGGGGACCTCTGCTAAGACGGGCCGTCTTGTTCCGCTCTCCCGGAGGCGTGTCTCCCCCTGGGGATCCGGCCGTTTCTTCCACTCCCCGAAGGGGGCGTCCCTCCAAAGGGATGCCAGCCACGACGGACCGCCACAGGGATCGAGACGGTCGTGTGACCAGCGACTGGCCGCCTGGCCGCGCCGGAGATGGCAGGCCGGAACTGCGGCTATGCCACCGTCGATTCGGGGAGCGGCCGCTCCGGCTGGTTGAATGACGGCATGTCCCTTGACCCCAAGATCGCCGCGCGACTCAAGCGCAACGGCGACGGGCTGGTGCCCGCGATCGTCCAGCAGTACGACTCAGGCGAAGTGCTGATGCTCGCCTGGATGGACGACGAGGCGCTGCATCGCACCCTCACCACGGGCCGGGCCACCTACTGGTCGCGCAGCAGGGGGGCCTACTGGGTGAAGGGGGATACGTCGGGACACGTGCAGCACGTCAAGGCGGTGTCGCTCGACTGCGACGGCGACACGGTGCTGCTCAAGGTGAACCAGGTGGGGGCGGCCTGCCACACGGGCGACCACACCTGCTTCGACGCCGACGCGCTCGAGGTGACGATCACGCCATGACGGCCACCGGACCTGAGCCGGACACCGAATCCGGGCCGGACACTCGGCCTGAGCCGGACACCGGATCCGGGCCGGACACTCGGCCTGAGCCGGACACCGGATCCGCGCCGGACACTCGGCCTGAGCCGGACACCCGACCCGAGTCGGACACCGCGCCTCGATCAGGTGGTCCGGAGTCCGGGCCTCGGTCGGGCGCCATGCCCCAGCCGGATGGCCAGGAGCCCGCGTCGCGGTCGGAGAGCATGTCGGAGTCGAGTGGCCGGGAGCCCGCGTCGCGGTCGGATGCCGAGTCCGGGTCGGATGGCCGGGATCCCGGGTCCCACTCCGAGGTCGCAGGTGGGGCGGTGGCGGACGGGTCCCAGATGGGGGACGTGTCCGAAGCAGGGGAGCAGGGCGGGTCTCCAGCTGAGGTCGCGGCTCGGCGGGGGCGGCGGGAGCTGGTCGTTTGGCTGGTGGTGACGGCGCTCGGCTGCGTGCTGGTGCTGGTCGCCGCAGGCCGGGCGTGGGTGACGAACGTGCGTGTCACCGGCACAGGAGCTGTGGCCGTGCCGAGCGGTGGTGACCTCAGTCCGGTCCTGACGCCCCTGGCGCTGGCCGGGTTGGCGGGCTTGGTGGCCGTGCTGGCCACCAAGGGGATCGGTCGGCGGGTGATCGGCGTGCTGCTGGCCCTGTGCGGGGTGGGCGCCGGGCTCGGGGCGTGGCGGGCGGCCGGTGGGAGCGGAGTGCTGAGCTGGCTGCGCGAGCGGAACGTCATGCGTGCGACCGGTGCGATCCAGTGGGACGTGGTGGCGCTGTGGCCCGTGGTGTGCGGGCTCGGGGCGGTGCTGATGGTCGCGGGTGGCGTCATCGCCGTCGTACGAGGTGGCGGATGGGCCGGCATGTCCGCCAGGTACACCCGCGAGCGTCCTGAGACCACCGGCGACCGCTCCATGTGGGACGCCCTGGACCGCGGCGACGACCCGACCTAGCCGCGGGCGACCCCTCTCCGTCGCGGGCTCATCACAAAAAGTCCACGGTCTGAACCGTTGCCAGACCGGCGCACGTTTCGTCAATAAGCTGCCTCTGCAACGGGCCAAGAGGGGATGAGGTGCCAGCGGCATGAGTTACGGGGATCAGGGCAACAGCGGGGGGTACGGCGCGCAGCCACCCGGCGGAGGCTACGGCCGGCCTCCGGGCCACGGCCAGCCTCCGGCCTACGGCCAATCTCCCGGCTATGGCCAGTCTCCGGGGTACGGGCAGCAACCCCCGAGCGGTTATTACGGTCAGCAGCCGTCCGGCGACTACGGCTATGGCCAGCAGCCGTCCGGCGAGTACGCATACGGTCAGCAGCCGCCGGGCGCCTACGGGCAACCCGGCTACGGCGCGTACGGGGCCCCGCAGAAGTCCACCAGCGGCCTGGCCGTCGCCTCGCTCGTCCTGGGCATCGTCGGGCTGCTGTTCTGCGGCCTGACCAGCATCCCCGGCGCCGTCGTCGGCCACATCGCCCTCAACCGCATCAAGCGCACCGGCGAGGAGGGTCAGGGCATGGCCATGGGTGGCCTGATCACCTCGTACATCACGATCGTGCTCTGGGCGATTCTCTGGCTTGTGTTCGGCGGCATCTGGCTGGCTTTCATGGGGCTCGCGACCGCCACCACGACCGGAAACTACTGACCCGCAGGGCATCCAGTCGGTTACAAATTGTCCGCAACGTGGACGTTATTCCACGTCGATAGTGGTTTGTCGCTAGGCTGCCGCGCGCAACGCGCCACAGATTGAGGAGTCATCAGCATGAGCTACGGAAACCAGGGCGACGGCGGTTACGGCGCCCAGCCGCCCGGCGGCGGTTACGGTCAGCAGCCGCCCAGCGGCGGTGGCGGTTACGGTCAGCAGCCCCCGAGTGGCGGTGGCTATGGCCAGCAGCCGCCCAGCGGCGGCGGTGGTTACGGTCAGCAGCCCCCGAGTGGCGGTGGCGGTTACGGTCAGCAGCCGCCCAGTGGGGGTGGCTATGGCCAGCAGCCCCCGAGTGGTGGCGGCTACGGTGCCCAGCCTCCCGGTTACGGCCCGCCCCCCGGCGGCGGCTACGGTCAGCCCGGCGGCTACGGCGCGCCGCAGAACCCGCCGGACAACCACCTGGTCGCGGCCATCCTCACGACGCTGTTCTGCTGCCTCCCGTTCGGTATCGTGTCGATTGTCAAGTCGTCGCAGGTGAACTCGAAGTGGCAGGCCGGCGACTACCAGGGCGCCGTGCAGTCCTCGGAAGAGGCCAAGACGTGGTGGAAGCGCGCGCTGATCTTCGGCGCGATCATCAACATCCTCATCGTCATCGGCTACATCCTGCTCTTCGTGATCGTCGCCGCGAACACGTCGACCTCCGGATACTGATGGACATCGCGAACTTCGAGCGGCGCGGCACCGACCGGCTCCGGTCCGTGCTCGCGCCGCTCGGCGTCGCCGCCGCGGCGGGGGCGGTGTTCGCGGTCGTCGGCACGATCGACCCCAATCAGCCGGGCCACTATCCGACCTGCCCGTTCCTGTGGGCCACCGGCCTGTACTGTCCGGGCTGCGGCACGTTGCGCACCATCCACGCGCTGGCCCACCTCGACCCGGTGACCGCGCTCGGCCTCAACCCGCTCGCCATGGCGATGATCCCCTTCCTGCTGTTCTGGTGGGGGCGCTGGCTGGTCCGCGCCTGGCAGGGCAAGCCCCGGCGGACGACACTCGCGCATCCGGCGTGGCTTTGGGCGTTTCTCGGCATAGTGCTGGTGTACTGGGTGGTCCGAAACCTGCCATTCGGGGCGTTTCTCGCGCCGTAGTCGGGGGCCTGTGGTGAGGTGACCACGTCGGGGCCGATACCATCGCAAGACAGGCCGGGAGCGGACGCGATGCGAACTCTCTGCCGCCCCCAACTGCCGACCGGAGGGACCCCAAGCGCGTGAGTGAGCGGACCGAAGGGCCGAGCGTCCTCGACGACATCCTCGACGGGGTGCGCGCCGACCTCGCCACCCGTCAGCAGGCCGTGTCGCTTGACGAGCTCAAGCAGCGGGCCGAGCGGGCTTCGGGGCCCAAAGACGCGCTCGCCGCGCTCGGCGGCGACCGGATCTCGGTGATCGCCGAGGTCAAGCGCTCCAGCCCGTCCAAGGGCGCGCTGGCCGCCATCGCCGACCCGGCCGCGCTGGCCGCCGACTACGAGGCGGGCGGCGCCCACGTCATCAGTGTGCTGACCGAGCGGCGCAAGTTCGGCGGCAGCCTCGAGGACCTGGCCGCGGTCCGTGCCCGCGTCGACATCCCGATCCTGCGCAAGGACTTCATCCTCACCTCCTACCAGCTGTGGGAGGCCAGGGCCCACGGCGCCGACCTGGCGCTGCTGATGGTGGTCTGCCTGGAGCAGGAGGCCCTGGTGTCGCTGATCGAGCGGGCCGAGTCCATCGGGCTCACCCCGCTGGTCGAGGTGCACACCGAGGAGGAGCTGGAGCGGGCGGTCGCGGCGGGCGCCCGGATCATCGGGATCAACGCCCGTAATCTGAAGACACTCGAGGTCGACCGCGACGTGTTCGCCAAGCTGGCGCCGAAGGTCCCCGATAATGTGATCAAGATCGCGGAGTCGGGCGTGCGGGGTCCGCATGACCTGCTCGCCTACGCACGGGTCGGCGCCGACGCCGTCCTGGTGGGCGAGAGCCTGGTCACCGGCAAGGATCCACGCAAGGCCGTGGAGGCGCTGGTGACCGCCGGCGCCCACCCCGCGACGCGCCCCGACCACGGAGCAGAGGGATAGCAGTGGCAAACGACGGCACCATTCTCACCGCCGCCGACCTGGCGGGTAACGGCGCCTACGGCAACGACCCCGACGTGCACGGCAAGTTCGGCATCTTCGGCGGGCGTTACGTTCCTGAGGCGCTCATCCCGGCCCTCGACGAGGTCGCCGCGGTCTACGAGAAGGCCAAGAACGACGCGGAGTTCCTGCGCGAGTTCGATCACCTGTTGCGTACCTACGCGGGCCGGCCGACCACGCTGACCGAGGTGCCGCGCTTCGCCGAGCACGCCGGCGGCGCGCGGATCATCCTCAAGCGCGAGGACCTCACGCACACCGGCGCTCACAAGATCAACAACGTGCTCGGCCAGGCGCTGCTGACCAAGCGGCTCGGCAAGAAGCGAGTGATCGCCGAGACCGGCGCGGGCCAGCACGGCGTGGCCACCGCCACCGCGGCGGCCCTGCTCGGCCTGGAGTGCGTCATCTACATGGGCCAGGTCGACTGCGAGCGCCAGGCGCTCAACGTGGCCAGGATGAAGCTGCTCGGCGCCACGGTGGTGCCGGTGACCAACGGCTCCCAGACGCTGAAGGACGCCATCAACGAGGCCTTCCGCGACTGGGTCACCAACGTCGACACGACCCACTACCTGTTCGGCACCATCGCCGGCCCGCACCCGTTCCCCGAGATCGTCCGCGACTTCGCGCGCATCATCGGCGTCGAGGCCCGCCGCCAGATGCTGGAGCTGACCGGCCGGCTGCCCGACGCGGTCGCCGCCTGCGTCGGCGGCGGCAGCAACGCGATCGGCATCTTCCACGCCTTCATCGGCGACGAGGGCGTCCAGCTGCACGGCTACGAGGCCGCCGGCCACGGCCTGGAGAGCGGCGAGCACGCGCTCACGCTCACCGCCGGCTCGGTCGGCGTGCTGCACGGCTCGCGCACCTACGTCCTGCAGGACGAGGAGGGCCAGACGATCGAGTCGCACTCGATCTCGGCCGGTCTCGACTACCCGGGTGTCGGTCCCGAGCACGCCTGGCTCAAGGACACCGGGCGGGCGGTCTACCACGGTGTGACCGACGACGCGGCGATGGCCGCGTTCTCGCTGCTGGCCAGGACGGAAGGCATCATCCCGGCCATCGAGTCGTCACATGCCCTGGCGGGCGCGCTGGAGCTCGGTCGTGAGCTGGGTCCCGAGGCGACCATCCTGGTCAACCTCTCGGGGCGCGGTGACAAGGACATGGGCACGGCGATGAAGTACTTCAACCTCTGACGGCCCGGGGTTCGCGCCGCACCGGCTCTGGAAGATGCCCGAGCACCGCGGCCGATGGCACGATGGCAAGGACGGCGGCGATGCGGCCCCTGACCACTGAGAACGGACGATCATGACTACTCTTCAGACGGTTTTCGCCACGGCGAAGGCGGAGAACCGGGCCGCGCTGGTCGGCTACCTGCCCGCGGGCTTCCCGTCCAAGGAAGGCGCCATCACCGCGGCCGCCGCCCTGGTCGAGGCCGGCTGCGACGTGATCGAGATCGGGCTGCCCTACTCCGACCCGCTCATGGACGGGCCGACCATCCAGGACGCCGTGCACCGGTCGCTGGTCAACGGCACCCGGATCGCCGACGTCCTGCGTACGGTCGAGGGAGTCGCCGCCACCGGCGCGGCCACGCTGGTCATGACGTACTGGAACCCGATCGACCGCTACGGCGCCGAGCGGTTCGCCCGTGACCTGGCCGACGCGGGCGGCGTCGGCACGATCACGCCCGACCTGACGCCGGAGGAGTCGGAGCCGTGGCGGGCGGCCTCGGCCGCGGCGGGCATCGACACCGTGTTCCTGGTGGCGCCCAGTTCCACCGAGGCGCGCATCAAGGCCGTCGTCGACTGCTGCACCGGGTTCGTCTACGCGGCCTCGCTGATGGGCGTCACGGGCGCCAGGGAGACCGTCAACGTGGCGGCCGAGGATCTGGTCAAGCGCACTCGCGCGCACACCGCGCTGCCGGTGTGCGTGGGGCTGGGCGTCGGCACCGGCAAGCAGGCGGCCGAGGTGGCCGGTTACGCCGACGGCGTCATCGTGGGCTCGGCGTTCATCCGCCGGATGCTCGACGCGCCCGACGAGGCGGCCGGCCGCGAGTCGATCGGCGTGCTGGCCCGGGAGATGGCGGCGGGCGTCCGCTCCCGCGCCTAACCGTTTTCTGTCAAATACCGCGACTCGCAACTGGACAAGTGTCAGTATTTCTGGCGTCGGTCCATGGCGCGTGTTGCGGTGGCGGGTTGTTGGTATCGGGCCCCACGCAGTACGACGCATACCTGTGAAAGGACATATATGCGTCGGAGTCCCGTTGCCTTCGTAGCCGCCGCCATCCTCGCCTTATCGGCCGTCGCCCTGGCCGCCCCCGCACAAGCCACGCGCGTACCAGCGACTTCCGTGCGAGGCGCGGAGCCCAGCCCGGAGCCGACGCCCACCTACGAGCTGTCCTCGCCCGACCAGCCGACTACCGGCCCCACGCCCCCGCCCCCCACGCAGCAGAACCTGGCCCCCGAGCCCACCACCGTGGCCGAGCCCGTCAGGATCTCCTCCGGGCAACTGGCCGTCGACCTCGACCCGGCCTTTCCGAGGATCCTGCGCTACACCGACAAGGCGAGCGGCGCCGTCCTCGACGGCAGCACCGCCGTGCCCGGCGTGGTGCTGAACGGCACGCCGTACGAGGCCACGGTCGCGCTGCGCGGCACCGACGGCGCGTCCGCCCGCTACCGGCTGACCTTCGAGACGGGCGTCACGCTGGACGCCAGCATCCGCGTCAAGGACCGGGTGACGACGTTCGCGATCGACGCGGTCACCGACACGGAGGCGTTCCGGGTCAACACCATCGACCTGCCAGGACACGACCTGGTGTCGGTGAGCAGCGACCAGCCGGGCGCCGCGACCGCGTTCACCAGGCTCGACCCCAACTCCACCCGTACGGCCGACGTCTTCGCCGCCGTCACCCCAGGCACGGCGCCCGACGCCGCCCCGGTCGGCGCCTCGTACGCCATCGTCAACACCGGCGCCCTGGCCGCCGCGGTCGAGTCGAACTCCACCTACGACCGCCCCTCGGGCGTCACCGACAAGGACGCGGCCCGCTTCTGGCACCAGGCCAGGCAGGAGGACGGCGGCCGGATCAGGGTCGGCGTGTGGAGCGGTCAGTGGACCTACCGGGGCACCGGCGCGCCCTTCACCGAGGAACTGCCGTGGGCCAAGGTCGTGGTCACCCCCGACGCCAACGGCGACGGCGGCCTGGACTGGCAGGACGGCGCGGTCGCGTTCAGGAGCATCGGCGTCAAGGCGCCCGGCGCGGATCAGACCAAGGACCGGGTGATCGCGCACATCCCGTTCAACTTCTCCAGCCAGGCCACCCACCCGTTCCTGCGCACCCTCGACGACGTCAAGCGGATCTCGCTGGCCACCGACGGCCTGGGCCAGCTGGCCCTGCTCAAGGGGTACCAGTCGGAGGGCCACGACTCGGCCCACCCCGACTACGGCGGCAACTACAACAAGCGCGCCGGCGGCCTGGCCGACCTCAACACCCTGCTCAAGACCGGCAAGGACTGGAACGCGACGTTCGGCGTGCACGTCAACGCCACCGAGTCCTACCCCGAGGCGAAGAGCTTCGGCGAGCAGCTCGTCAACAAGGACACCAAGGGCTGGAACTGGCTCGACCAGTCGTACCTGATCGACCAGCGCGGCGACCTGACCAGGGGCACTCTCGCCAAGCGGCTGCAGCGGCTGCGCGCCGAGACCGACCGGAACCTGGCCCTTCTGTACGTGGACGTGTACCGCCCGCACGGCTGGGTGGCCGACCGCCTGCTCACCGAGCTGCGCGGGCAGGGCTGGCAGGTGGCCACCGAATGGGCCGACAAGCTGGAGCGCTCGTCGCTCTGGTCGCACTGGGCCAACGACCTCAACTACGGCGGAGCCACCAACAAGGGACTGAACTCGCAGATCATCCGGTTCATCCGCAACGGCGAGAAAGACGTCTGGAACGCCCATCCCATCCTGGGCAACGCCCGCATCGTCGAGTTCGAGGGCTGGACCGCGCAGAACGACTTCACCGCCTTCTACCGCAACATCTGGGAGTACAACCTGCCGGCCAAGTTCCTGCAGCACTACCAGATCACCGACTGGAACCCCGACGAGATCGTCTTCACCGGAGGCGTACGCGGCACGGTGGCAGACGGCCGTCGCCAGCTGTTCGCGGGCGGTCACAAGGTGCTCGACGGCACCACGTACCTGCTGCCGTGGGCCGGCAAGTACTACCACTACAACCCGGCCGGCGGCACCACCACCTGGGACGCCACCCGGCCGATGACCGTCTACAAGCTCACCGACCAGGGCCGGGTCCGGGTGGGCGTCGCCACCCCGGCCGACGGCAAGATCACCCTGCGGGCCGAGGCGGGCGTGCCGTACGTGCTCTACCCCGGCAAGGCGCCCGCCCAGGCCGAGCCCCGCTGGGGCGAGGCGAGCGGCGTCCACGATCCCGGCTTCAACGGCGACGGACTGCGCGACTGGCAGGTCACCGGCCCGGTGAGCGTCCAGAAGAACGAGCGCGGCCAGCGCGTGGCCCTGCTCGGCGGCGGCCCGCAGGCCCGGCTGGAGCAGCGGCTGACCGGCCTGCAGCCCGGCCGCGCCTACACCGCCTCGGCGTTCGTCGAGGTCGAACCCGGGCAGTCCAGGCAGACCACGCTGGAGGCCGGAGGCCGGAAGACGACGATCCAGCGCTCGACCGCGAAGAACTACATCGCCTCCGACGAGAAGCACGACACCTACTTCCAGCGCGTCAAGGTCGCCTTCACCGCGCCGGGCGAGTCCGTCACGCTGCGGATCACGGCCGCCGCCGGTGCGGCGAAGGTGCGGGTGGACGACGTACGGCTGATCAGGAGCGATCCGGCGGGTGGGACCGAGACGTTCGAGTCCGCCGAGCCGGGATGGGGGCCGTTCGTCAAGGGCGACGCCGGTGGCGCGTTCGACGCGCGTACGCATCTGTCGGAGCGGCACGAGCCGTACACGCAGGCCGGCTGGAACGGCAAGACCGTCGACGACGTGATCAGCGGCGACTGGTCGCTGAAGGCGCACGAGGAGCGGCAGGGACTGGTCTACCGGACCGTGCCGCAGACCGTCAGGTTCGAGCCGGGACACGCCTACGAGGTGTCGTTCGGCTACCAGAGCGCCCTGGCCGACGCCTACGCCTGGGTGACCGGCTACGACAAGGGCACCTCCAGCGTGGAGACCCGGCGGACGCCGGTGCCGGAGCGGCGGACCACGGGCAGGTTCGCCGAGCGGGTGGTGGCGGGCTGCGGCGACGTCTGGGTCGGGCTGCGCTCGCTGCTGGCCGAGCAGGCCGGGGCCGATTTCGTCCTGGACGACTTCGCCGTCAAGGATCTGGGGGCCGACCCCGAGGCCCAGGCGTGCGCGTCGCTGGACGTGGTGCCCGCGACGCCCGCGTTCGAGCAGGGCGCGGCCTCCGAGGTCACCACCACGTTCGTCAACCTGGAGGACGTGGCGGCCCAGGACGTCAAGGTGACCCTGACCGTACCCGAGGGCTGGACCGCCGCCGGGGACGGGACCGGCACCGTGCAGCCCGGCGGCAAGCTGGTGACCACCTGGAAGGTGACGCCGCCCGCGGCCGCGCCCAATGACACCTACGAGCTGAAGGCCAACGCCGCCTACACCGCGGCGGGCGCCGCCAAGTCGGTCGGCGCGGTGACGACGGTACGGACGCTGCCGCCGCCACCCACGGCGGCGGCCTGGGCGAGCGACCTGGAGTGGGTCAGCGCGGCCAACGGCTGGGGGCCGGTCGAGCGCGACCGGTCCAACGGCGACCTCGGCGCGGCCGACGGCACGCCGATCGTGATCGGCGGCCAGACGTTCGCCAAGGGGCTGGGCACGCACGCGCCCGCCGACGTCCGTTTCTACCTCGGCGGCCGGTGTACGGCCTTCACAGCCTCCGTCGGCGTGGACGACGTCCAGGCCACCAGGGGGTCCGTGGAGTACAGCGTGGTCGCCGACGGGGTGGTCAAGGCACACAGCCCGGTGCTGCGGGCCGCCGATCCGGCCTACGAGCTGACCGCCGACCTCACCGGGGCCCGCTACGTGGACCTTGTGGCGGGCGACGGCGGCGACGGCAACGGCAACGACCACGCGGACTGGGGAGCCGCCAAGTTCGTCTGCGCTTAGTGCTCGGCCGAGTGTCTCTGTGGGTAGGGCTCGGTAAGTCGGGGCCGTCCGCCGCGACGCCGTGAGCAGCGCGTACGGCCCGCGCGCGGGAAAACCCTCTTAACCGAGTCTTATCCCGGGCGTGGTCAGATGAGTTCCCGATACTGTGCGCTTTCCAGCGCAGAGAAAGAGGAGCCATAGCCGTGGTCGCGTCGAAACAGTCACTTAACGCTCGGACAGCGGTACCCTGGGTGACGACCGTCGCCCGGCTGGTCCTGGGCGGGGTGCTGATCGTGGCCGGGTGGCTGAAGATCGGCAACCCGTCCGACTCCGTCGTGGCGGTCAAGGCTTACCAGCTGCTGCCCGACTCGCTCGCCACGACCGTGGGCTACGGCCTGCCGATCCTGGAGATCGTGGTCGGGGTGCTGCTGGTCGTCGGCCTGTTGACCAGGGTGGCCGGGGTGGTCGGCGGGTTGCTCATGTTCGCCTTCGTCTTCGGCATCGCCTGGGCGTGGGCGCACGGCCTGCGGATCGACTGCGGCTGCTTCGGGGGCGGCGGGCAGCTCGGGGCGGGGGAGCAGCCGGCCTACCTGCTCGACATCCTGCGCGACTTCGGTCTCGTGGTGCTCGGCGCCTGGATCGTGCGCTTCCCGCCGGGACACTTCGCGCTCGACTCGGCGCTCGGGTTGGCGGGCGGCGAGCGCGTACATGACGAACAAGAGGGGATCGGCTGATGAGCAAGGGGGACCGTGCGAAGTCCGCGCGGGAGAAGATCAAGGCGCAGCAGGCCGCCGACCGCGTGCGGGACCGGCGCAGAAAAGCCGTCACCTACGCGACCGTGAGCGTGGTCGCGGTGGCGGCGGTCGGGTTCGGCGCCTGGTACGCCGCCAGCACGTCGCAGGCGGAGCAGATCGGGGGCAATCTTCCGCCGACCACGGTGAACCCCGACGGCTCGGTCACCATGGCCCAGAGCGGTGTCACCAAACCCGTCGTCGACATCTTCGAGGACTTCCAGTGCCCCGCCTGCAAGCAGATGGAGGAGGTGAGCGGCAGCACGTTCAGGAACCTCGCGGCCGAGGGCAAGGCCAAGGTCGTCTACCACCCCATCACGATCTTCAGTACCGATCCGACGAAATCCAACTCCCTGCGGGCCGGCGCCGCCGCCCGCTGCCTGACCGACGGCAAGCAGTGGCTCGCCTTCCACGACCTGCTCTACAAGAACCAGCCCAGTGAGACCGTCGAGGGCTTCAAGACCGACCAGATGGTCGCCTGGGCCAAGCAGGCAGGTGCCACGGGGGCGGGCATCGACACCTGCATCACCGGCCAGAAGAACGTGCAGGCCCAGCTCGACTACAGCGCCAAGGTCATGAAGGAGCAGAAGCTGGGCGGCACGCCGACCGTCAAGCTCAACGGCACGGCCCTGGACAACAAGGTCGTCTTCGCGCCAAAGGATCTTCGCGATGCGGTCACGAAGGCGGCCAAGTAGTCCCGCTTCCGCTACCCTCACCTGACATGCCCCTTGCCTCGATTCCCAGCCCTTCTCAAGGGGTCTGGTATCTCGGATTCGTGCCGATCCGGGCCTATGCCCTGTGCATCGTGCTCGGCGTCATCTTCGCCGTCTGGCTGAGCGAGCGCCGCTGGCGCGCCCGCGGCGGCCAGGCGGGCACGATCATCGACATCTCCGTGCCCGCGGTGATCTTCGGTCTCATCGGCGGACGCCTCTACCACGTCATCACCGACTGGCAGACCTACTTCGGCGACCGCGCGATCAAGAAGCCCTACCAGGCCCTGTTCATCTGGGAAGGCGGGCTGGGCATCTGGGGCGCGGTCGCGCTCGGCGGCGTCGGCGTCTGGCTGGCCTGCCGCCGGCGCGGCCTGTCGCTCAGCGCGGTGGCCGACACGGTCGCGCCCGGCATCATCTTCGCGCAGGCGATCGGCCGCTGGGGCAACTGGTTCAACCAGGAGCTGTACGGCGGGCCGACCACGCTGCCGTGGGGGCTGGAGATCGACCAGTTGCACGGGGGCGAGCCGGGGGTGCTCTACCACCCGACGTTCCTGTACGAGTCGATCTGGGATGTCCTGCTGGGCTTCGCCCTGCTCTGGGCGGGCAAGCGGTTCGCGCTGCACCATGGGCGGCTGTTCGCCCTCTATGTCGCCGGCTACACGCTGGGGCGGTTCTGGATCGAAGGGCTGCGGATCGACCCCGTCGGCGGGGTGGACCACGCGGTGACGCTCCTGGGGCTGCGGCTGAACCAGTGGACGTCGATCGTGGTGTTCATCGGGGCGCTGGTCTACTTCTGGCTGACCCGCAACAAGGACAGCGAGGAGTTCATCCTCCCGGCCGACGTGCGGGCGGCCGCCGCCAGCGGCCCGGATCCGGCCCACGGGGTCGACCAGGCCGACTCGGTGGGCGACGCCGATACCGCTTCAGAGGCCACTGCGGAAGCCGGGGAAGCGGACAAGGCGCCGGACGACACCCCGGATCCTGAGGTCGTTCGTGCGGATGCTCCGGCCGCAGCGGTGGTCGCTGAGGACGTTGCGCCGAAGGAGGAGCCCGCCAGCGAGAAGTCCGCCGCCGAGGAGCCCGCCGCCGAGGAGCCCGTACGCGAAGAGCTTGTACGCGAGGACGACGCCCGCGAGGACGACGCGACCCCGAAGCAGGAGGAGACCCCCGAGGCCGTTCAGCAGGAGAAGAACTCGAGATGAGCGGGGGCGCGGAGCAGCACCACCGGCATCGTGATGTCACCGGCGGCTGGTTGCGGCCGTCGGTGTTCGGCGCGATGGACGGCCTGGTGTCCAACTTCGCGCTCATCGCCGGTGTCGCGGGCGGCACCGGCGACACCAAGGTGATCGCCCTGGCGGGCGTCGCGGGCCTGGCGGCGGGCGCCTTCTCGATGGCCGGTGGCGAATACGTCTCGGTGGCCAGCCAGCGTGAGCTGGCCCTGGCCGAGATCGCCGTCGAGCGCCGCGAGCTCGAACGCCACCCCGAGGCCGAGCAGGAAGAGCTCGCCCAGGTCTTCGTCAACAGGGGCGTGACGCCGGAGCTGGCCGCCGAGGTGGCCAGGCAGATCTCCGAGAACCCCGCCCAGGCCCTGGAGGTCCACGCCCAGAGCGAGCTCGGCGTTGACCCGCACGACCTGCCCTCGCCCAAGGTGGCCGCGGGCTCGTCGTTCCTGTCCTTCGGTGTGGGGGCGCTCCTGCCGCTCGTGCCGTACCTGGTCGGCGTGACGAGCCTGTGGGTGTCGGCGGTCATCTCGTGCCTGGCGCTGTTCGGGGCGGGGGCGCTGGTCTCCACGGTGACCGCGCGGTCCTGGCTGTACTCCGGGCTGCGGCAGCTGATCGTCGGCGTGGTGGCGGCCGGGCTCACCTTCGGGCTGGGCAATCTGATCGGGGCGGGTGGGCTGTGACGGCCTCCAGAACGGCGACCCGCAAGCGCCGCCGCCCCCCGCGCTCCGACTGGCAGTTCCCCCTGCTCACCGACCTGGGGATGGACCCCAAGAAGCAGAAGCTCCTGGTGATCATCGTATCGGTGGTGGGCGTGCTGGCCGCGGCGTTCGCCCTGGTCGCCTTCGTGAACTCGCTGGGCCAGTACACCCCCGAACAACGCACCGGCGCCGCCATCGTGGCGGCCGACGCGGCGCTGCCGGAGGTCTACCACAGCTGGGCCTCGCCCAAGCTGTTCGACCCGATCGCCGACCGGGCCAAGGACCGCACGCCGCTCACCGAGAAGGAGGTGTTCGGGCAGAAGACGCTCACCGGTGAGAAGAAACTCACTCTCAAGCTGGCCGGCAGCAAGCTCGACACCGACTGCTCGGCCGCCGTCTGGGGCCCGGAGCTCCTCGACCTGGTCGCCGACGCGGAGTGCAGCCAGGCGGCCCGCGGTGTCTACACCTCCCCGGACGGCCGCTACGTGGGCCAGTACACTCTGCTCAACCTGGGCGACGGCAAGGCCGCCAGTGAGCTGGTCGAGTCGCTCAAGACGCTCTACCGGGGCGGCTGGGCGCGCCCGGTCGGCTCCGGCAAGACCGCCTTCCCGCCGGGAGCTCACACTGAGGGAGGGGGCTACGCCTTGGGGCACTATGTCGGGCTCGTCTGGATCGGCCGGGCCGACGGCGCCGCCCCCACGCCCAAGGACGACTTCGTCTCACTCTCGCTGACGCTCCGGGGGGCCGAGAAGGCCCTCTACCGCCGGGTCGTCTCGGTCACCGGGCCGGCGTCATGATGCGCGCCCGCGTCGTGATCCCGCTGGGCGTGGCCCTGGTGGCGGTGCTCGCCGTCGGCGGCTGGATGTTGTTCCTGCGGCCCCAGGCCCGGCCGTCCACCTTCCGTGGCGAGCCGACCTCGGCGCTCTACTCCCTCATCGACTCCCGGCAGCGTGACGCGGCTCCGCTGACCGTGGACGAGGTGTTCACCCCCGCCACGGAGACGCTCGGCGGGTTGCGCCGGGCCTCGGCCGAGCAGCTCGCCGACTGCGGCGACGCCCTCTGGGGCGCCTCGGCGGCGGGCTGCACGCAGGCGCTGCGGGCCACGTACACGGGCGAGTCGGGGGCGGGGCAGTTCGTCATCTTCAACCTCACCGACGGGCGGGCCGCCGACGCGCTGGTCAAGGCGCTGTCCAAGGACGGGTTCGTCCGGCAGGCGGTCCCCTTCGACGCGGTACGCAGTCGCGCGCAGGCCCGGGCGCTCGGCCACTACGTCACCGTCGCGTGGGTGGGGCCGGTGCGGCCAGGGGAAACGGGGGACCTGGTGTCGCAGCTGGTCGCCCTCGACGGGCTCGGGCACATCATCCAGAAGCGCGTGGTCGACGCGACCTGACACGGGCCCATAGGCCTGGCATCGGCGGGGCCGATGGCCGGTGGCCTGACGCGCTCGCGGGCCCAGCACACGTGAGCCCGGCGTTCACGGGCCCCAGCGTCGGCGGGGCAGGCCCCAGCGTCGGCGGGGCCGGCGTCCGCAGGCCCTGGCGTCCGAGGCCGTGGTCAGGTGGTCTTGGACAGGGCCATCACCGTGGCGGAGACCGTGGTGGGCAGGTCGGCGAGGCGGTGGAGGGGCGTCTCCAGCGGGGTGACGGCCTCGGCCCAGGGCGCCGCCTGCCGGATGAGGGAGCGGGCGTCGTTCTTGGTGAGGGTGGTGCCCTGTGCGCGGGCCACCGCGATGAGCCCCTCGCGCCAGGTGTTGGCCAGTTTGCCGTGCCCGTTGTCGAGGATGCGCCGCAGCACCCCGGCCTCGTCGCCGATCGGCTGCGGGAGTCGTACGGCGTCCAGGACACCGTCGCCGGACGTCAGCTCGTAGACGGACCCCAGGATGTCCGGGAGAGGGGTCGGCGTGGGCAGCAGGACCCGCACGTGGGCGGCGCGCGTGGCCAGCAGGAGGCGCGGGAGCGCGGCCTCCAGGCCGGCGGGCAGCGCGATCGCGACCCGTTCCACGGCGGCGGCGTAGGGCTTGGCCAGCCACGTGGACAGCTTCACCCGGGGCTGCGGTAGCTCCTTCGGCCAGTCGCCCACCAGCAGGTCGGCGTCGGACGCCGAGGAGCTGTCGGCCGCCGAGGAGCCGGTGGACTCGATCGACTGGGGGCCCTGGGTGTAGATGGCGGTGGTCAGGCGGTCGAGGCGGGCGGTGACGGCGGGACGGGTCTTGGTGGTGGGGCGCAGGACGTAGAGGTCGGCGGCGGAGCCGATGGCTTCCGCCCCGAAATATCTGTTGAAATCTGGGTAAATCGCGTCATATGCGAGGTTGAGGGCGGAGAGGGAGTTCTGCACCTTCAGGGCGAGCATCGGAGTACGCTCGCTCGCCCCGTACGCCAGCAGCACCCGCCCATCGTCCTTGAGCCCCTCGATCGCGCGCGCCACGAACAGCCCGACGCCCTCCGGTGTGTACGGCGGGTCGGTGACGGCCAGGTCGTGGTCGCGAGCCGACGGCGGCAGCGACAGCCGCAGATCGGCCCACCGGGTCCGTACGCCGAGATCCTGGGCGTCCAGGTAGGCCAGGATGCGCTCGTCCACGTCGACCACGGTGACCTCGGCCTCGGGGTGGACCAGTTTGACGGCCAGCGAGGTGAGGTCGTGGTCGCCCACGAACAGCAGCTTCGCGCCCCGCAGCCAGAAGCGGGCGCCGAGCAGCAGCGCCCTGCGCAGCACGGTGTCGGGGGTGGCGGCCACGTGGTCCAGCGCGTGGCGGGAGCGCGGCGCCTCGTCGATGAGGCGGCGCAGCCGCTCGAGCACCTGCGTGTAGTGGGGGAGCAGATAGGCGACCGGGTCCGCCGGGGGCGGGGCCACGGCCAGCAGGTCCTGGAAATCGGGAGAATGCGTGAGCGGCACCCGGAACCTGTCGCCAGATCGCTCCAGCGGGACCTCGCGCAGCAGCGCCTCGATCGTTCGCCGGGCGGTCGCCGCCTCCCTGACCAGGTCGGACAGGGTCCACCACTGCCCGTCGCAGAGGAGCGTCAGGGCGTGCCTGAGCCGTCTGCCGTCGACTCCGGCCTCGTCGAGCAGGCGTTCCACCCCGTCACGGTCCATGGTCCAACCCTATCGAGGGAATTCCGGGCCTCCAGTCCGGTGTTTGGGACATAGCAGCTCGTATGTCGGGATTGTCGCCAATGTTCGCGATGTGGACCAGGCGGGAACTATTCCGGCAGGGTGTTGTAACCTCTACGCACACGCAGCAGGGCCAACGTCGTCCCCGCCTGTAGAGCAGTTCTTGACAGACGATGACGACGGGAGGGATTCAATGCCTGCTGCCCACCTCGGGTTCCCCGAGCCCCAGGGCCTCTACCACCCCGCCAACGAGCATGACGCCTGCGGAGTCGCCATGGTGGCCGACGTCGCCGGGCGCCGCGGGCACGGGATCGTGGTGAAGGCGCTGACGGCGCTGTGCAATCTCGATCACCGGGGGGCCAAGGGTAGCGAGCCTGACACAGGCGACGGAGCCGGGATCCTCACCCAGATCCCGGACACTTTCTTCCGTACGAACGTGAGCTTCGCGCTGCCCGAGCCCGGCCACTACGCCGTCGGCATGGCCTTCCTGCCGTTCGACGGCGAGGCGCGCGACATCGCCTTCCGCATGATCGAGGAGATCGCCGCCGAGGAAGGCCTGAACGTCCTGGGCTGGCGTGAGGTGCCGGTCGACCGGGCGCTGCCCGGGCCGAGCGCCAGAGCCGTCATGCCGCACTTCACGCAGCTGTTCGTGGCGGGCCCCAACGGAGAGTCGGGGCTGGAGCTGGACCGGCTGGCGTTCTGCCTGCGCAAGCGGGCCGAGCACGAGGTGGACGTCTACTTCCCCTCGCTGAGCGCCCGTACGATCGTGTACAAGGGCATGCTCACCCCCGACCAGGTCGAGCCGTTCTTCCCCGACCTGTCGGACGAGCGTTACGAGAGCGCGATCGCGCTGGTGCACTCGCGCTTCTCCACCAACACCTTCCCGAGCTGGCCGCTGGCCCACCCCTACCGTTACATCGCCCACAACGGCGAGATCAACACGGTCAAGGGCAACCGCAACTGGATGCGGGCCCGCGAGGCGATGCTCGAATCCGCCCAGATCCCGGGCGACATGTCGCGACTTTTCCCGATCTGCGATCCAGACGGCAGCGACACCGCATCCTTCGACGAGGCCCTGGAGCTGCTGCACATCGGCGGCCGGAGCCTGCCCCACGCCGTCCTGATGATGATCCCCGAGGCGTGGGAGAACCACACCGAGATGGACCCCGCGCGGCGGGCCTTCTACGAGTTCCACTCCTCGATGATGGAGGCCTGGGACGGCCCCGCGTCGATCACCTTCACCGACGGCACGCTGGCCGGAGCCGTGCTCGACCGCAACGGACTGCGCCCGGGCCGCTTCTGGGTGACCGCCGACGGGCTGGTCGTGCTGGCCTCCGAGGCGGGCGTGCTCGACTTCAAGCCCGAAGACGTGGTGCGCAAGGGTCGTCTGCAGCCCGGCCGGATGTTCCTCATCGACACCGCTCGCGGCAAGATCATCGAGGACGACGAGATCAAGGCCGAGCTCGCGGCCGCGCTGCCGTACGAGGACTGGCTGCACGCCGGCCTGGTCCGCTTCGAGGAGTTGCCGGCCCGGCAGCGGGAGATCCCCACGCACGAGGCGCTCGTCAAGCGGCAGCAGACCTTCGGCTACACCGGGGAAGAGCTGCGGATCATCCTGTCGCCGATGGCCAGGAACGGCGCCGAGCCGATCGGCTCCATGGGCACCGACACGCCTGTCGCGGTGCTCAGCGAGAAGCCCAGGCTGCTGTTCGACTACTTCACCCAGCTGTTCGCGCAGGTCACGAACCCGCCGCTGGACGCCATCCGCGAGGAGCTGGTGACCTCGCTGGCCAGCGTGCTCGGGCCGGAGGGCAACCTGCTCGACCCCGGGCCCTCGTCGTGCCGCCAGCTGGTCCTGCCGTACCCGGTGATCGACAACGACGAGATCGCCAAGATCATCCACATCAACGACGAGCACGACCTGCCCGGCTTCCACCCGCACGTGATCTCCGGCCTCTACGAGGTGTCGGGCGGTGGCGCGGCGCTGCTGCACCGCCTGGAGGAGATCCGCGCCGAGGCTTCGGAGGCGATCGCCAACGGCGCGCGCATCATCGTGCTGTCGGACCGCGGCTCGTCCGACACGCTGGCGCCGATCCCGGCGCTCCTGCTGACCGGGGCGGTTCACCACCACCTGATCCAGGAGAAGACCCGCACCAAGATCGGCCTCGTCGTCGAGACCGGTGAGGCGCGGGAGTGCCACCACATGGCGCTGCTCATCGGCTACGGCGCGGGCGCGGTCAACCCGTACCTGGCCATCGAGACCGTCGAGGACCTGGTCGACACCGGTGTGCTCCAGATCGACAAGCACAAGGCCGTACGGAACCTGATCAAGGCCTACGGCAAGGGCGTCATCAAGGTGATGTCGAAGATGGGCGTCTCCACCGTCGCCTCCTACACCGGTGCGCAGATCTTCGAGGCGCTCGGCCTGAGCCAGGAGGTCGTCGACGCCTGCTTCACCGGCACCACCTCGCGGCTCGGCGGCGTCGGCTTCGACGTGCTGGCCGAAGAGGCCGCCCGCAGGCACGCGCACGCCTACCCGAGGGTGGCGAACGCGCACCGCGGGCTCCAGATCGGCGGCGAGTACCAGTGGCGGCGCGAGGGCGAGCCGCACCTGTTCAACCCCGAGACGGTCTTCAAGCTGCAGCATGCCACCCGCACGCGCCGCTACGAGATCTTCAAGGAGTACACCGGCATGGTGGACTCCCAGGCCGAGCGGCTCATGACGCTGCGCGGGCTGTTCAAGCTGAAGGAGGGCCGGACCCCGATCTCGATCGACGAGGTCGAGCCGGTCTCCGAGATCGTCAAGCGGTTCTCCACCGGCGCGATGTCGTACGGCTCGATCTCGATGGAGGCGCACGAGACGCTCGCCATCGCGATGAACCAGCTGGGCGGCAAGTCCAACACCGGCGAGGGCGGCGAGGACCCGGAGCGCCTGTACGACGCGACGCGGCGCAGCGCCATCAAGCAGGTGGCGTCGGGCCGGTTCGGCGTGACGAGCGAATACCTGGTCAACGCGGCGGACCTGCAGATCAAGATGGCCCAGGGCGCCAAGCCCGGTGAGGGCGGCCAGCTGCCCGGCCACAAGGTCTACCCGTGGATCGCCAAGACCCGGCACTCCACGCCGGGCGTCGGCCTCATCTCGCCGCCGCCGCACCACGACATCTACTCGATCGAGGACCTGGCCCAGCTCATCCACGACCTGAAGAACTCCAACCCCGAGTCGCGCGTGCACGTCAAGCTCGTGGCCGAGGTCGGGGTCGGAACGGTCGCGGCAGGCGTGTCCAAGGCGCACGCCGACGTGGTGCTCATCTCCGGGCACGACGGCGGCACTGGCGCCTCGCCGCTCACATCGCTGAAGCACGCGGGCGCGCCGTGGGAGCTCGGCCTGGCCGAGACGCAGCAGACGCTGCTGCTCAACGGGCTGCGCGACCGCATCGTGGTGCAGGTGGACGGCCAGCTCAAGACCGGCCGCGACGTGGTCATCGCCGCGCTGCTCGGCGCGGAGGAGTACGGCTTCGCCACCGCTCCGCTGGTGGTGTCCGGCTGCGTGATGATGCGGGTCTGCCACCTCGACACCTGCCCGGTGGGCGTCGCCACGCAGAACCCCGAGCTGCGCAGGCGCTTCACCGGCAAGCCCGAGTTCGTGGTGAACTTCTTCGAGTTCATCGCCGAGGAGATCCGCGAATACCTCGCCGAGCTGGGCTTCCGCTCGCTCGAAGAGGCGATCGGGCACGTCGAGCTGCTCGACATGACGGCCGCCGAGGACCACTGGAAGGCCAGCGGCCTCGACCTGTCGCCGATCCTGCACCAGCCGGAGCTGCCCGCAGGAACCCCGCTGCGCCGCACGGTCGAGCAGGACCACGGGCTGCAGCACGCGCTCGACAACACGCTGATCCAGCTGGCCGAAGGCGCCCTGAACAACGGCACCCCGGTCACGCTGGAGCTGCCGATCCGCAACGTGAACAGGACAGTCGGCACCATGCTCGGCTACCAGGTCACCAAGCGTTACGGTGGCGCCGGCCTGCCGGAGAACACGATCGACATCGGCTTCACCGGCTCGGCGGGCAACTCCTTCGGGGCGTTCCTGCCCCGCGGCATCACGCTGCGGCTGACCGGTGACGCCAACGACTACCTGGGCAAGGGCCTGTCGGGCGGGCGCATCACGCTGCGGCCGCACGAGGAGGCACCGCTCGACGGCCACATCATCTCCGGCAACGTCGCCTTCTACGGCGCCACGTCCGGGGAGGCGTTCATCCGCGGCGTCGTCGGCGAGCGCTTCTGCGTCCGTAACTCCGGCGCCACCGCGGTCGTCGAAGGCGTCGGCGACCACGGCTGCGAGTACATGACCGGCGGCAAGGCGGTCGTCCTCGGCCCGACCGGGCGCAACTTCGCGGCCGGCATGTCCGGCGGCGTCGCCTACCTGCTCGACCTCAACATCGGGCGGGTCAACCGCGAGATGGTCGCCATCGAGGAGCTCACCGAGGAGGACGGCGAGTTCCTGCGCGAGACGGTCGAGAAGCACTTCGCGGAGACGGGTTCCCCGGTCGCCAAGGAGCTGCTGGCCGACTGGCACGCGGCGCTCGCCCGGTTCGGCAAGATCATGCCGACCGACTACAAGCGGGTCATGGAGGCGGCCGAGGCGGCTCGCATCGAAGGCAGGGACATCGACGAGGCGGTCATGGCCGCCGCGGTTCAGGGTTAAGGGAGGCGTAACCGATGGCTGACCCCAAGGGTTTTCTCACGCACGACCGGGAGCTGCCCGAGCGCCGCCCCATCGACGTCCGCATCGGCGACTGGCGGGAGGTCTACCAGGACTTCTCCCAGGACAAGCTGACCAAGCAGGCGGCCCGCTGCATGGACTGCGGCATCCCGTTCTGCCACAACGGCTGCCCGCTCGGCAACCTCATCCCCGAGTGGAACGACCTGGTCCACCGCGCCGACTGGCAGGAGGCGATCGAGCGGCTGCACGCCACGAACAACTTCCCGGAGTTCACCGGCAGGCTCTGCCCGGCTCCGTGCGAGGCGGCGTGCGTGCTCGGCATCAACTCCGACCCGGTGGCGATCAAGCGGGTCGAGGTCGAGATCATCGACCGCGCGTTCGCCGAGGGCTGGGTGACCCCGCAGCCCCCGCCGGTGAAGACGGGCAAGAAGGTCGCGGTCGTCGGCTCGGGTCCCGCCGGGCTGGCCGCGGCCCAGCAGCTCACCCGGGCGGGCCACGACGTGGTGGTGTTCGAGCGCGCGGACCGTATCGGCGGCCTGCTGCGTTACGGCATCCCCGAGTTCAAGATGGAAAAGCGCCACATCGAGCGGCGTCTGGACCAGATGCGGGCCGAGGGCACCGAGTTCCGCACCGGCGTGAACGTCGGCGTCGACGTCACGGCGGCCGAGCTGCGCGCGGAGTTCGACGCGGTGGTGCTGGCGGGCGGTGCCACCCTGTGGCGCGACCTGCCGGTGACCGGGCGCGAGCTCGGCGGCGTCCACCAGGCGATGGAATACCTGCCCCTGTCCAACAAGGTGCAGGAGGGCGACCTCAGCGAGCCTCCCATCTCGGCCAAGGACAAGCACGTCGTGGTCATCGGCGGCGGCGACACTGGGGCCGACTGCATCGGCACGGCGATCAGGCAGGGGGCCAAGTCGGTCACCCAGCTGGAGATCATGCCGCAGCCACCCGCCGCCCGGCCCGGCAGCCAGCCGTGGCCGACGTTCCCCATCCTGTTCAAGATGGAGAGCGCGCACGAGGAGCTGGCTGAGGGCGGGGGCGCGCGGGTGTACGCGGTTTCGACGACGGAGTTCGTCGGCGACGACGCCGGAAACATCCGCGCGTTGCGGCTGGTCGAGGTCGAGGGGCCGCAGAACGGGTTCAAGGCGATCCCCGGCACCGAGCGGGAGATCCCGGCCGAGCTGGTCACGCTGTCGATGGGCTTCCTCGGCCCGGAGAAGGGTGCCCTGCTGCAGGACCTGGCCGACGTCGGTGGGGACGGGTTCTACGACGCGCGTGGGAACGTCTCCCGCGACAAGTCGTACATGTCCAAGGTCGACGGGGTGTTCGTGGCGGGCGACATGGGTCGCGGGCAGTCGCTCATCGTGTGGGCGATCGCCGAGGGCCGCGCGGCCGCCTCGGGTGTGGACCGGTTCCTGTCCGGCGACACCTCCCTGCCGTACCCGATCCTTCCCACAGCGCGTCCGCTGGTTTGATGCCCGTGAGGTGTCCGCTGGTCCGACGGCCGCGATGTCGTTGCCGGCTTGATGCCCGTGACGTGTTCGCTGGTCTGACGCCCGCGGCGCGTCTGTTCGTCTGACGCGCTGGCCGTCTGCTCGTCTGACGGCCTCGCTGTTTCGAGATGCCCGCCCGGTCCCCCGGGCGGGCGTCTCGTTTTTCTTTACGGCCGGCAGTGGCCGGCCCCACCCTCTGCGCGGGGCTGGGCTCCATCCAGGGGAACGCTCCTCCGGTTCCCGGGCCGGCCGCCGTGACGTGCGTACTCTTGACCAGAGCTGCCCTTTTGCCTGACCAGGACCGGCAATCTGATCCCGCTTTGCCCTCTAAAGTCCGAAATTTTGCGACAAAGTTGCATCGAGGGACTGGGGTCGGGAAGATGCAGTTTCTGGTGTGACGCCGTGGATGGGGGAAGAATGAGGCGATTCGCCGCCGGCCTGATGGCCCTGGCTGTGGCCGGTTCGCTCGCGGCCTGCGCGCCCCCCGCGGCGCCCAAGGCGGGGCCGGACAAGGACTACCTCGTCTTCTACGCCGACGGCCGGGCGGGGGCGGCGCTCTCCGCCGTCGAGCGCGCGGGCGGCCACCTCGTCAGCACCGACGCCAAACTCGGCTACGTCGTGGCCAAGGGCGGCGGCGACGCGTTCGTCGAGGCCCTCGGCGCGGACCAGGCCGTCGTCGGCGTCACGCCCGACCGCGAAATCGGCTTCGCTCCCGGGCTCACACCCCGCGCCCAAGGCACGACCACCGCGCTCGCGTCCGGCGCTCAGAGTACGGGCGCTCAGAGTACGGGCGCACGGGAGCCGCGGGCGTTCCCCGACGCGTCGGCCCTCACCACCAGGACGGGAGAGCCGCTGGCGCCCCGCCAGTGGGACATGAGGATGATCGGCGCCGACCGCGCCAACAAGAAGGTGCCCGGCAGCAAGAAGGTGCTCGTCGGCGTCATCGACACCGGTATCGACGGCAAACACCCCGACATCGCCCCGAACTTCAACCGCGCCCTCAGCCGCAACTTCGTCACCGACAAGCCGAACGACGAGAACGGCGACACGCTCGACGGCCCCTGCGAGGTGCCGAGCTGCAAGGACCCGGTCGACCAGGACGACGAAGGCCACGGCACCCACGTGGCCAGCACGATCGGCTCGCCGCTGAACCACATCGGCATCGCGGGCGTGGCGCCGGGCGTGCAGCTCGTCAACATCAGGGCGGGGCAGGACTCCGGGTTCTTCTTCCTCAAGCCCAGCCTCGACGCGCTCACCTACGCCGCCGACATCGGCGTGGACGTGGTGAACATGAGCTACTACGTCGACCCGTGGCTGTTCAACTGCGCGCACAACAAGGCCGACAGCAAGAAGCAGCAGCTGCAGCAGCGCGCGATCATCACCGGCATGCAGCGGGCGCTCGACTACGCGCGCAAGAAGGGCGTCACGCTCATCTCCGCGCTCGGCAACGGCTCCTCCGACCTCGACAGGCCCAAGGTCGACACGAGCAGTCCCGGCTACCCGCGCGGCAGCGAGAAGACCCGCAAGGTCGACAACTCCTGCGTCAACGTGCCCGCCGAGTCCAAGGGAGTCATCTCGATCGCCGCGGTGGGCCCCTCTGGCCGCAAGGCCAGCTACAGCGACTATGGGCTCGAGCAGGCCGACCTGGCCGCGCCCGGTGGCGACGTGACCGAGGGCAAGGGCGCCTCGACCACCAGGTCGATCCTGGCGGCCGCCCCCGAGGCCGTGCTCCGTCGTACCGGCCTGCTGGACAAGTCGGGCAAGCCGAAGACCGCCGCGGTCGTCCGTGACTGCAGCAGCAGTCCTTGCTCCTACTACCAGTATCTGGACGGCACCTCGATGGCGGCCCCGCACGCGACCGGCGTCGCCGCGATCCTGATCAGCCGCTTCGGCAAGCCCGGCAAGGGCGGAGCGGCGCTCTCTCCCGCCACCGTGGAGAAGCTTTTGTACAAGACCGCCGATCACAAGGCGTGCCCGTCGCCCCGTACGTACACCTACGAGAGCGACAAGCAGACCTGCGAGGGCGGCAAGTCCAAGAACGGTTTCTACGGCCACGGCATCGTCGACGCCTGGAAGGCCGCGACCATCACGCGATGACATCTCGGGGTGCGGCGACCGCCAGTCCATGATGTCCTGGAAGCGCGCTACCGTCAGACCATGATGTATCGCATCATCGCGGACACCGCGATGGTGGTGCACTTCGCCTTCCTGGCCTACATGGCCGTGGGCGGGTACGTCGCATGGCGCTGGCGGCGCACGATCTGGGTCCATCTCGCGGTCGCGACGTGGGGCCTGATCTCGCTGGCCACCGGCGTCGAATGCCCGCTCACGGTGGTGGAGGATTGGGGGCGCCGCAACGCCGGCCTCCAGGGCCTCCCGCCCACCGGCTTCATCGACCACTACATCGAAGGCGTGATCTACCCCGAGGAATACGCGAACTTGGCCCGTCTGGGGGTCGCCATTCTCGTGTTGTTCTCCTACGCCGGGTACGTTCTGCGTCGTCAATGACAGCCAAGTGGTCTGTACCAATTAAGGTAGGACTCGTGACTCGTCGCGCGAAAATAGTCTGCACTCTAGGTCCCGCCACGTCCTCTCCTGAACGCCTGCGCGAGCTGATCGCCGCCGGCATGGACGTGGCCCGGTTCAACCTCAGTCATGGCGACCATGACATGCACCGTGAGGTATACGACCGGGTCAGAGAGGTGGCGGCCGACCTCGGCCGCGGTGTAGGCGTGCTCGCCGACCTGCAGGGCCCCAAGATCCGCGTCGGCAGGTTCGAGGAAGGACCGGTCCGGCTCGGCTTCGGCGACGTCTTCACGATCACCACCGAAGACGTGCCGGGAGACCGCGAGCAGGTCTCCACGACCTACAAGGGCCTGCCGGGCGACGTACGCCCCGGTGACACCATCCTGGTCGACGACGGCCGCCTCGTCCTGGAGGCCACCAGCGTCGAGGGCGACCGCGTCATCACCCGCGTCGTCATCGGCGGCATGATCTCCGACAACAAGGGCCTCAACCTGCCGGGCATCAACGTCAGCGCGCCCGCGCTCACCGACAAGGACGAGGCCGACCTGCGCTGGGCGCTGCGCACCGGCTTCGACATGATCGCCCTGTCCTTCGTCCGCCGCCCGTCCGACGCCGACGTGGTGCGCAACATCATGGAGCAGGAGGCCGTCCGGCTCCCGCTGCTCGCCAAGATCGAGAAGCCGCAGGCGGTCGACCGTCTGCCCGAGATCGTCGAGGCGTTCGACGGCATCATGGTCGCCCGCGGCGACCTGGGCGTCGAGCTGCCCCTGGAGCAGGTGCCGATCGTCCAGCGGCGCATCATCGAGCTCTGCCGCGAGAAGGCCCGCCCGGTCATCGTCGCCACCCAGATGCTCGACTCGATGATGAGCGCGCCCCGCCCCACCCGCGCCGAGGCGTCCGACGTCGCCTACGCGGTCATGGACGGCGCCGACGCGGTCATGCTCTCGGGCGAGACCTCGGTGGGCACCTATCCCATCGAGTCGGTCTCCACCATGGACCGCATCGCGCGCGCGGCGGAGGAGCACTCGCTGCACGCCACCCACTCCCTGGAGCGCCTGCCGGAGACGACGGGCGGCGCCATCGCCCGCGCCGCCGCCGAGGTCGGCGCGATCGTGGGCGCGAAGGCGCTGATCGCGTTCACGATGTCGGGCGAGACGGCCCGCCGCCTGGCCCGCTACCGCTCGCCGATCCCGCTGCTGGCCTTCACCTCGGCACCGCACGTGCGGGGGCAGCTGTCGCTGACGTGGGGCGTGGAGACGTTCCACGTGCCGTTCGTGCACCACACGGACGACATGGTGCGCCAGGTGGAGGCGTCATTGCTGACGCTGGGCCGCCTGGAGAAGGGCGACAAGGTGGTCATCGTGGCCGGCTCCCCTCCCGGCACGCCGGGCTCCACCAACGCCCTCCGCGTCCACACCATCGGCTCAGCGGTCTCCCACAGCTAACTTACGGCGAAACCTTCCAGACCTATTTTTTAGGTTTTTTACGGCAAGCACGGGAGGACCCACCCTGGACGGCCGGCTGACGGCCCTCCAGGGGAACGCTCCTCCGCTTCCCCGGCTCACCGCCGTGACGTGCGCATTCTTGGCCGTCTCCGTGGGCGGTGCGGTGCCGGTGGGTGGTGGGTCACGGCTGGCGGGTGGGGCGCAGCCAAGGATGTGTGTGCCCGCCATGGTGATCAGGACTGTGGGCGTCGTCGCTATGGATGGTGCCTAGGTCTGCCTGCCGGAGGGCCTGGACGGGGTCTCCTGGCTCTGCGGTGGACAGGACCGCGGCCTCGGTTCGGCCACACGGAAGCCACTGTCCACCATGCGCACGTCACGGTGCTCAGCCGGCTCCACCCCAGGAGCGTGTCCCTGGACGGGCGCCGGCCCCGTGTGGCGGGTGGCGCCCACCGGGCCGGCCGTAACAGATCTTGGGCTTGTGGGATCTCGGAGGGTCAGTTGGCGTGGAGCGAGGCGTTGAGCTCGACGGGGCCGCCGGCGCGGGGGGCGGCTTCCACGGCGCCGGTTTGGGAGTTGCGGCGGAACAGGAGGCCGTTCGTGCCGGACAGGGACTTGGCCTTGACGACGCGGCCGTCCGGGAGGGCGACCTTGGTGCCGGCCGTGACGTACAGGCCCGCCTCCACCACGCAGTCGTCGCCCAGCGAGATGCCGATGCCCGCGTTCGCGCCCAGCAGGCAGCGTTCGCCGATGGAGATGACCTCCTTGCCGCCGCCGGAGAGCGTACCCATGATCGAGGAGCCACCGCCCACGTCGGAGCCGTCGCCGACGATCACGCCCGCCGAGACGCGGCCCTCGACCATCGAGGCGCCCAGCGTGCCCGCGTTGAAGTTCACGAAGCCCTCGTGCATCACCGTGGTGCCGGTGGCGAGGTGCGCGCCAAGGCGTACCCGGTCAGCATCGGCGATCCGGACACCCGCCGGCAGCACGTAGTCGACCATCCGCGGGAACTTGTCCACCCCATACACCGACACCGCCCCCCGGGCCCGCAACCTCAGCCGGGTCTGCTCGAACCCCTCCACCGGGCACGGCCCGAAGTTGGTCCACACGACGTTCGCCAGCAAGGAGAACAGGTTGTCGAGACTCAGCCCATGCGGCTGGACCAGGCGGCTGGAGAGCAGGTGCAGCCTGAGGTAGGCGTCGTGCGTGTCCGCCGGCGGCTCGGAGAGCTTGGCGATGCCGGTGCGCACGGCCACCACCTCGACGCCCCTGGCCGGGTCGGGCCCCACCAGCGAGGCCAACTCGCCGGCCTCCTCGGCGGAGAGCCGCTCGGTGCCCGTAACGGGCGGGTCGCCCAACTGGGGAGCGGGGAACCAGGTGTCAAGTACGGTGCCGTCAGCGGCGATGGTCGCGAGCCCGATGGCGTACGCGCCGGTCACGGTGGGATCGATAGCTGTCACTGGCACAAACTATCGTCATCCGGTCCGGTCCCAGCGCCCGGTGTCTCCCGTGTCATCACCTCGCCGACCCACCGGACGGCATTCCACGGGTCACGCACGCCCATGGCCGATCACCGCTCACCGGGCTCAGTCCATGGTCGATCACCCGGTCACCCGGCTCAACCACGGTCCTGCGTGCCACGTCTCCGACCGCCACGACCTCAGCCGCGACGGCAGCAGTCGCGACGTCTGCATCCATGACAACCGCACCCGCGACACCCGCGTCGGCGACGGCGGCAGTTACGACGTCCGCGCCCGTGGCACCCGAGCCCGGGACGTCCGTACCCGCGATGTCCGTACCCGCGACGGCGGCACCCGCACCCGCGATGCTCGCGGTCGCGATGTCTGCGGCGGTGCGGACGAAGGCGGCCAGGGCGGAGGAGCGGGTCTGCTCGGGCCAGGCCAGAACGACCGTGGTGGGGGCGGCGTCGACGACCGGGACGCAGACCAGATCGCGCCGTACCTGCTCCTTGGCCGATTCGGGGACGACGGCGATCAGCCTGCCGAGCGCGACCAACTGCATGATCTGAGCGGCATCACCCGCCCGCAGCCCGGCCGCGACATGCGACTCGGAGCCGCCTCGCGACGTGGACGCGGCCTGCGGTCCGGAGCCGTGCGGTCCGGAGCCGTGCGGTCCGGAGGCGTGCGGTTCGGAGGCATGTCGCCTGGAGGCGCCAGGATTGGGCGTGCGGGGATCGGGCCAGCGTGGGGTCGGGTCGGCGTCCAGGTCGGCGAGGTGGACGAACGGTCGTGCCGCTAGCGGGTGCCGGGCAGGTACGACGGCCACACCGCCCTCCACCAGCAGCGGCTCGGTGTCGAATCCCGTCATGTCCTCCCAGGGGTGGTGCAGGAAGGCCACGTCCGCCGTACCATCACGCAACAGCTGAGCCCGTTCCGCCACCCCGCACAGCACCACCTCCACAGGCAGGGCGTCCGGGCATGACTGGTAGGCGGCCAGGATGTCCGGGAGCAGCGCGCCGTCGCCGCCCGGCTTCAGAGCGACCACGAGCCGCGGCTCGGTGCGCCCCGCCCTGCGGGTGCGGTGTTCGGCCGCGGCCACCGCGTCCAGGGCCTTGGCGGCCTCCCTGGCCAGGACCTCGCCTGCCGGTGTGAGCGCTACCCGGCGGCCCGAGCGGTCGAAGAGGGTCACCCCGAGCCGTCGTTCGAGCTTCTGGATCGCCCTCGACAGCGGTGGCTGGGCGATCCCCAGCCGCGCGGCCGCCCGGCCGAAGTGCAGCTCCTCGGCGACGGCGGCGAAGTAGGCCAGCTCACGCGTCTCCATACCCGCAGGGTATCGATCCTGACCCAGCTGGTGTTGGCCCGGCCACGATCAACGGTGGTGTGCTCGGGAAATGACCGCATCGACGATCGCCCTGGTGACCGGGGCGAACAAGGGCATAGGTTTCGAGGTCGCCGCGCAGTTGGCCGCCAGGGGCATGACGGTGCTGCTCGCCGCCCGCGACGCACGCCGCGGTGAGGCGGCAGCCGCCAGGCTACGCGCGACCGCGGCAGACGCGGCCACGCCACACTCCGCCACTATGGACCGGCCTGGCTTGGCCACCATGGACGGGCCAGGGTTCGGGGGAGCGGACGGGCCAGGGTTCAGCGAGGTGGACAGATCAGGGTTCAGCGAGGTGGACAGATCAGGGTTCAGCGAGGTGGACAGATCAGGGTTCGGCGCAGTGGAGGAGCCCGGTTTCGGCGGAACGTCCAGGGTCGGTTCCGGCAGAAGGCACAAGGCCGCTGGCGTCGATGTCCATCCGATCGTTCTCGATGTCACCGACCCCGCCACCATCCAGGCGGCCGCCGCCCACCTGTCAGACCGCTACGGCCGTCTGGACGTACTCGTGAACAACGCCGGCATCTCCGGCCACCACGCAGGTGAGGTGCCGAGCACCACCCGGCCCGAGCTGGTGCGTCAGGTGTTCGAGACGAACGTCGTCGGCGTGCTCATGGTGACGAACGCGTTCCTGCCTCTGCTCAGGCGCTCGCCCGCCGCCCGCATCGTGAACGTCTCCAGCGGCGTGGGCTCCCTGACCCATCACACCAACCCGGATCACTATCTGTCGGGACTGCTGGCGTCGGCGGTGTATCCGCCGTCCAAGACCGCGCTCAACGCGCTGACGATCCAGTACGCCAAGGAGCTCCGCGAGGACGGCATCCTGGTCAACGCCGCAGCGCCCGGAGGCTGTGCCACGGACTTCACCAAGGACCTCGGGTTGCCCATCACCCGCACAGCGGCCGACGGAGCGGCCGTTATCGTCAGATTGGCCACCCTCGGCCCCGACGGGCCGACGGGCGGATTCTTCGACGATGACGGGACAGTGCCTTGGTAGACATCATTGAGCTCAACCGCCGGTCCGTGCGGGCGACCGTGGACCTGGTGGCGACCATCAAGCCCGGCGACCTGGACCGGCCGACCCCGTGCGCCGGCTGGGCGGTGCGCGACCTGCTCGCCCACCAGATCGTGCAGAACCACGGCTTCGCCTTCGCCGCCTCCGGCGCGCGGTCCGATCTGGACAGGTGGGAGCCGAGTCCGGTGGGCGATGACCCGGTGGAGGAGTACGCGGCGTCGGCGCGGGCGGTGATGGACGCCTTCGCGGTGGACGGCGTGCTTGATCGGAGGTTCTACCTGCCGGAGATCCGCGACGGTGGTCCGTTCCCCGCGAAGCTCGCGATCGGGTTCCATTTCGTCGACTGCGTGGTCCACGACTGGGATTTCGCCAAGGCGCTGGGCGTCCCCGCGAACGTGGACGAGGATCTGGCCGAGGCCGCGCTGCCGGTGGCCGCCCAGGTGCCTGACACACCTGAGACGCGCGGGGAGGGCAGGGCGTTCGTGGCGGGGGTGGCGGCAGCGGACGACGCCCCGGTTCTGGACCGGGTGGTGGCGCTACTCGGCCGCTCACCGGGATGGACGGCGGGCTGAAGTGCCTCACTAAGCTGACCGGCCGGGACAGGAGCGAGTTCGCGATGCCGAAGGCGCTCTTCGAGGACAGCATGGAGTATGACGGGCCGGGCCTCTACCAGGTGGACACCGAGGTGGTCGCGGCGCTCGCCTCGGTGGACGATGAGCGCCTGACCGGCTACGCGGACGACGAACTGCTCGACGATCACGAGATCGACCGTCAGCGGAAGCTGCGCGACCTGGCGCGTGAAGCGGTCGAGCGCAAGGCGGACGTCTACTGCTGGTTGTGTGTCTGAGCGGCGAGGGCGTCGAAGAGCTGGTCGCGGAGCTCGGGCGGGAGCCTCGTCCCGAGCTCTGACCGGTGGAGCAGCACCCGGCCGCCGCTGCTCCCCAGGGCGTTCGAGGCGAGGAATTCGAGGTCGAACCGGCCTTCGTCGCGATGCGCCGGATCCGGCCAGCCGTCCACCACGGCCGCCGCCGCGGCGGCACGGACGCTCACCCGGTCGAGCAGGGCGTGATCAGGCGGCCCGGGGAATCGCTGCGCGAGGAGATCGATCCCGTTGAAGGCGACCCAGGAGACCTCGGCTCCGGTGAAGTCGTTGCCGGCGAACTCGTTGCGGTCGCGTCCGAGTAAGTCCTGGTCCTCCCTGAGGCTGCCCCAGAAGTTGACCGCCCGGACCCGGCCGAGGAACGTGCAGTCGACGAACTCCGCCTGGAACGTGTGGACATGGTCGTGCGTCCGAGCCCGGTCGAACACGCACCGCTCGAACCGGACGTTGCCGAAGAACGTACGGCTCGCCAGCCGGGTCCGCCGGAACAGGCAGTCGCGGAAGACCGACTGCGGCCACGCGGTCTTGGATCGCCCGCTGCCCAGGAAAAGCTCGTCGAAGGCGGCACCGGAGAAGTCGCAGCCTTCGAACAGGCTGCCGACCGAGTTGAACGAGGCGAAGCGGAGCCCGGAGAAGTCGACCCTGTTGAACCGCGCCCCGTCGAGGGTCACCTCGGCGGACGGCTCCGGCATGGGGAACGGCTCGTCGCTCAGCTCTCCCTGGCCGATCCAGCCCTGCCGGTAACGTCCTCGCGGCCCTGAGAGCAGATCGAACACGACGCCTCCACGGCCTGTCCCAGAACCAGCGCCCGTCCCAGAACCAGCGCCCGTCCCAGAACCAGCGCCCGTCCCGGAAACAGCGCCCGGACAAGGAACAGCGCCCGGCCGAAGTGGCCGGGCGACTGATCGAGGTGCCCCGGGTGGGACTCGAACCCACACTGTGCGGGTTTTGAATCCGCTTCCTCTGCCAATTGGGATACCGAGGCAAGGATCCGGAAATATCCGGATCCGTCCTTATCGCACGGCGAAAGGGTAGCCGAAATTCGCTGCCACCCACCACCGGCGTCGCTCTAATCTAGCGGACATCGGTACTCTCTTGCTCGTGAGTACGCAGCGGCGAGTGGTGATCGCGGAAGACGAGGCCCTGATCCGCCTCGATCTCAAGGAGATGCTCGAGGAAGACGGCTACATCGTCGCAGGCGAGGCCGGTGACGGCGAGCGGGCGATCCAGCTGGCCACCGAGCTGAGGCCGGACCTGGTGATTCTCGACGTCAAGATGCCCGTCCTCGACGGCATCTCGGCGGCCGAGCGGATCGTGGCGGAGCGGATCGCCCCGTGCCTCATCCTGACCGCCTTCTCCCAGCGCGACCTGGTCGAGCGGGCCAGGGACGCGGGGGCCATGGCCTATCTGGTCAAGCCGTTCACCAAGGCCGACCTGGTGCCGGCGATCGAGATGGCGGTCAGCAGGCACGAGGAGATGGTGGCGCTGGCCGCCGAGGTGTCGAGCCTGTCCGACAGGCTGGAGACCAGGAAGCTGGTGGAGCGGGCGAAGGGGCAGCTGATGTCCGCGCACGGCTGGAGCGAGCCGCAGGCGTTCCGGTGGATCCAGAAGGCGTCGATGGATCGCCGACTGAGCATGCGCGAGGTTGCCCAGATCGTTATAGACGACACGGCGGAGCGTGCCTGAGGGGCCATATATCACCGGATTTGTCCCCTCGGGTTGTGGCGCGATTACGAGTGGGCATCCAACCGGCCTCGGTTTCCTTCGCCTGAGGCGTCCCGGTCGCATGCTGATGGGCGGACAGAAGATCCGCTCACCTGGACGGAGACGCTTCGATGATCCGCATTTCCCGGACCATGGCCGTCGCCACCGCGGCGGCCATGGCACTGGCGGCCTGTTCCACGGGAGGCACCACCACCGCGCCGACCTCCGCGAATACGGCCACCGCCCAGGCGACGGCGACTGGGAGCGCGGCCAAGGGCGACGGCACCCTGACCATCGGCTCGGTGCTGCCGCAGACGGGGTCGCTGGCCTATCTCGGCCCGCCCGAGTACGCCGGCGTCGACCTGGCCATCAAGGAGATCAACGACGCCGGCGGGGTGCTCGGCAAGCCGGTCACCAAAATCCATACCGACTCGGGCGACACCACCACGAACATCGCCTCGCAGTCGGTCGACAAACTGCTCGCGCAGAAGGCCGACGCCATCATCGGCGCCGCGTCCTCGTCGGTATCGGAGTCGATCATCGACAAGATCACGCGGGCGGGCGTCGTGGAGTTCTCGCCGGCCAACACCTCCGACAAGTTCACCACGATCAAGGACGACGGCCTCTACTTCCGTACGGCCCCGCCGGACAAACTTCAGGGGCGGGTCCTGGGCGACCTGGTGGTGTCCGACGGCAACGACACCGTCGGCATCCTGGCCATGCAGGACTCCTATGGCACCGGCCTGGCCGACCAGGTCACGCAGACCGCCGAGGCGGGCGGCGCCAAGGTGGTCGAGCGGGTGGACTACGACCCCAAGGCGCCCGAGTTCTCCGCCGACGTGGCGAAGATCAAGGCGGCGAACCCGAAGGGCATCGTGCTCATCGGCTTCGACGAGACCGCCAAGGTCGTGGCGGAGCTCGTCAAGCAGGGCCTGACGACGGACAAGTACAAGTGGTACATGGTCGACGGCAACATGTCGAACACCAACTTCCTGAAGATGCCCAAGGGCACGCTGAAGGGCGTCAAGGGCGCCATCCCCGGCGCGGCGGCACCCGAGGCTTTCCAGAAGCGGCTCCTGGGCATCAACCCGAAGCTGACCAACTACACCTACGCCGCGGAGTCGTACGACGCGGCGAACCTCATCGCGCTGGCCGCCGAGGCGGCCAAGGACGACGCGGGCCCGGCGATCGCGGCCAAGCTCGTGGACGTCAGCAAGGGCGGCGAGAAGTGTGAGGACTTCAAGTCCTGCGACGAACTGCTCAAGGCCGGCAAGGACATCGACTACGACGGCGTGAGCGGGCCGGTCGACTTCAACGACGCGGGCGATCCGTCCGTCGCGACGATCGGGGTCTACCAGTACGGCGCCGACAACAAGTACAACGCCGCCAAGGCGCTCGAATATCGCAAGGGCGACATCTCCGGCTGACGTCCCCGCGGCGAAGCGACGGCCCCGCAGCGAAGCGACGGCCCCGATCCGAGGATCAGGGCCGTCCGCCACTGACAGAGACATTACAAATGGGTATAAAAAGGCAGTAAGAACTCCACGCCTCCTCCCCAAACAGGCATGCTGAGCTTGGGAAACGTGGCGAGGTAGATCGTTCCCTTCGCTGACATAGAGGGGAGTCACATGATGCGCAAACTGCTGGCGGCAGCGGCGGTCTCGAGCCTGGCATTGACGGCCTGTGGTGGCGGCGGCGGCGCGGACACGGGGGCCAAGGAGGCGACGTCGGCCGCTCCGACCTCCGCCGCCGCGGCCAAGGGCGACGGCACGTTGACGATCGGCACCCTGCTGCCGCAGACGGGGTCGCTGGCCTTCCTCGGCCCGCCCGAGTTCGCCGGTGTGGACGCCGCGATCAAGGAGATCAACGACGCGGGCGGGGTGCTCGGCAAGCCGGTCACCAAGATCGATACGGACTCGGGCGACACGACGACGAACATCGCCTCGCAGTCGGTGGACAAGCTGCTCGCGCAGAAGGCCGACGCCATCATCGGCGCCGCGTCCTCCTCGGTGTCGGAGTCGGTGATCGACAAGATCACAGGCGCCGGGGTGGTCCAGTTCTCGCCGGCCAACACCTCCGACAAGTTCACCACGATCAACGACAACGGCCTGTACTTCCGTACCGCTCCGCCGGACAAGCTGCAGGGCCGCGTGCTGGGCGACCTCATCGTGGCCGACGGCAACGACACGGTCGGCATCCTGGCCATGCAGGACTCCTACGGCACCGGCCTGGCCGACCAGGTCACGAAGACCGCGCAGGCGGCCGGGGCCTCGGTGGTGGAGCGGGTGGACTACGACCCGAAGGCGGCCGACTTCTCCGCCGACGTCGCGAAGATCAAGGCGGCGAACCCGAAGGCGGTCGTGCTGATCGGCTTCGAGGAGAGCGCCAAGGTCGTCGCGGAGCTGGTCAAGCAGGGCCTGACGGCCGACAAGGTCAAGTGGTACATGGTCGACGGCAACATGTCCAACAGCAACTACCTGAAGATGCCCAAGGGCACGCTGGCGGGCGTCAAGGGCACCATCCCCGGCGCCGCGGCGCCGACCGAGTTCCGGAAGAAGCTGCAGGCGATCAACCCCAAGCTGACCAGCTACACCTACGCCGCGGAGTCGTACGACGCCACGATCCTCATCGCGCTGGCCGCCGAGGCGGCCAAGGACGACAGCGGCCGGTCGATCGCGGCCAAGCTGCCCGAGGTGAGCGAGGGCGGCGAGAAGTGCAAGACCTTCAAGTCGTGCGTCGACCTGCTCAAGACCGGCAAGGACATCGACTACGACGGCGTGAGCGGGCCGGTCGAGTTCAACGCCGCCGGGGACCCGTCGGTCGCCACGATCGGCGTCTACCAGTACGGCGAGAACAACGAGTACGACGCCACGAAGGCGCTGGAATATCGCACCGGCAAGATCGAGAGCTGAGACTCAGCCGCCCAGCCCGCACGTCTTGAGCGCGTAAGCGGTCAGCCGCTCCTGGAGCGGTTTGGGCGGCACGACGATGACCACGCGTTCCTCGCCGCCGTCGATGGTGGCCCGCACGGGGAACAGGAACGCCTTCTTGCCCTCGGCGAACGCGTGCGGGTCGCAGCGGCCGGGCGTGAGCTCGAGGGCGAGCTGCGCCCGCTGCGCCCCGGCGTCCAGGGTCGCCAGCGGCCTGCTCTTCTTGACGGGGGTGGCGATGTAGTGGGTGGTGCCGCCGACATCCTGTACGGCCACCACGCCCGTGCCGCGGCGGGTCAGGACGAGGCTGCCGCGCATCACCTTGCCGACCCGCGTCCAGTCGTCGCCGAACTCGATGTCGGCCGCCTCCTTGATCAGGAACGCGGAGCACTCGTCGCGCAGCAGCCTGGTCAGCAGCGGGTCCGGGTGCGGCACCTTGAAGACCACCCTGCGCAGCGCCTCGGACCCGGTGCGGAGGTGGGCCACGACCGTGGCCGGCCGCAACGACGGCAGGCCCTTGGGCGAGCAGTTGGCCGCGCCGTACGGAATGCGGAGATCAGTGCGCGGCGTCCGCTTCAAGAGCGCGTCGGCGCGTTCCGGAGGCAGTGTCTTGAACGACGGTGTGACAAGCTGAACGTCGGAGAAATAGACCGGCGTGTCCGTCGCGTTGGTCACGGCCACCTCGATGGCGTGTACGGGCTCGTCAGAGCGCCACTGGGCCAGCGAGACCGACACCCCTTTGGGAGGGTCGGCAGGAGGCGCGGCGGGCGCCTCAGAGGCACCACAGCCCGCCAGAAGGCCAAAGGGCAGGATCGCCATAGCGAGGAAGGCCGCTGTGCGCTTCACCAGTCGAACATTAGGCGTGATCCTCGGGCTCCCGTAAGTTGAGGAGTGATTACGACTCCGCATCCAAGTACCGACAGTTCTCCCTTTCATCTGTTGAACTGGCCTTACGTTCTATAGCTTTCCGTCATTCGATTCGGGAACGTCGGCGGTGCTGACCTCACCCGGCCTGGAGATGAAGGAGACACTTCATGATCCGCATTGCTCCCGCGGGACGGGCGCTGGCTGTCGTGGCTGCCACGAGCCTGGCCCTGACAGCCTGCGGTGGTGGCGGTAACACCGCTGCGCCGGCCTCGTCCTCGGCCGCGCCATCCAGTGCGGCCGCCGCGGCCAAGGGCGACGGGACCTTGACTGTTGGCACTCTGCTGCCGCAGACGGGTTCGCTTGCCTTCCTCGGCCCGCCCGAGTTCGCCGGTGTGGACGCCGCGATCAAGGAAATCAACGAAGCCGGTGGCGTGCTTGGCAAGCCGGTGACCAAATATGACACCGACTCCGGTGACACCACCACGAACATCGCGTCGCAGTCGGTGGACAAGCTGCTCGCGCAGAAGGCCGACGCCATCATCGGCGCCGCGTCCTCCTCGGTGTCGGAGTCCGTGGTCGACAAGATCACGGGTGCCGGCGTGGTGCACTTCTCGCCCGCCAACACCTCTGACAAGTTCACCACGATCAAGGACAACGGCCTGTACTTCCGTACGGCTCCGCCGGACAAGCTGCAGGGCCGCGTGCTGGGCGACCTGATCATCGCCGACGGCAGTGACACGGTCGGCATCCTGGCCATGCAGGACTCCTACGGCACCGGCCTGGCCGACCAGGTGGCCAAGACCGTCACCGACGGTGGCGCCGAGGTCGTCGAGCGCGTGGACTACGACCCGAAGGCCGCCGACTTCTCCGCCGACGTCGCGAAGATCAAGGCGAAGAACCCGAAGGCCATCGTGCTGATCGGCTTCGAGGAGACCGCCAAGGTCATCCAGGAGCTGGTCAAGCAGGGTCTGCCGGCCAGCAAGCACAAGTGGTACATGGTGGACGGCAACACCTCCAACACCAACTACGTCAAGATGCCCAAGGGCACTCTGAAGGGCGTCAAGGGCACCATCCCCGGTGCCGCCGCTCCGGAGGACTTCAAGGGCAAGCTCATGGCGGTCAACCCCAAGCTCGAGGACTTCAGCTACGCGCCTGAGTCCTACGACGCCATGAACCTGATCGCGCTGGCCGCCGAGGCCGCCAAGAGCGACGCGGGTGTCGACATCGGCGCCAAGCTGGCCGAGGTCAGCAAGGGCGGCGAGAAGTGCAACAACTTCAAGTCGTGCGTCGACCTGCTCAAGGCCGGCAAGGACATCGACTACGACGGCGTGAGCGGTCAGGTCGAGTTCAACGAGGCCGGTGACCCGGCGGTCGCCACGATCGGCATCTACGAGTACGGCGCCGACAACAAGTACCCGACCAAGGCGCTCGAGTACCGCACCGGCAACATCGCCGGCTAGTCCGTACGCCGCACACCCTGAAAGGCTCGGTCCACTGGACCGGGCCTTTCGGCTGTCCCCGGGCTGTTCGCCGCAAGTTGTCTCCCGGCTATCCGCCGCGAGCTGTTCCCCGGCCGCGGGATGTCCCCGGCTATTGGCCGCAGCCCGCCACGATCTCGTCCGCGGCGATCCGGTACCGCGTGAGCAGCGCCACCTGCCGCTCACGCGGAACGTCGGCCCTGGACAGGCCGGCCGTCGTGGACTCGACCGTGCGCACGGCCGTACCCAGCGACTCGGGCAGGCGCGGACCGAACTGCAGCGTGATGCCGCGCACCTCCGCGAGGCGGCCGAGCAGCGCGTCCTCGAAGTTCTGGGTGTTCTCCTGGCCCTTCGGCTTCAGCATGAGGCCGACGTAGCCGATCGCGGAGACCACGCGCGCGCAGGGGTCGTCCGTGGGATCGCCGCCGGTGCTGTACTTGCCGGCCGAGGCGGCGCCGTTCTGACAGGCGACGAGGATGGGCAGCAGGAGCGCGATTGTCGCAATTCGTCTCACAGCGCTCATTAAAAACGGCGAAGGGGCTCCTGGGGAGCCCCTTCGCCGTTTTGAGATCTTCTAGGCCTTGGCCAGGGTGCCGAGGTAGAGCTCGATCACCTTGGGGTCGTTGGCCAGCTGGCGGCCGGTGCCGGTGTAGGCGTTACGGCCCTGGTCGAGCACGTAGCCGCGGTGGCAGATCTGCAGGCAGCGCCGGGCGTTCTGCTCGACCATGATGACCGTCACGCCCGCCTTGTTGATCTGCTGGGCCTGGATGAACACCAGGTCCTGCAGCATCGGCGACAGGCCCGCCGACGGCTCGTCCAGCAGCAGCACCGACGGCTCGGTCATGAGCGCCCTGGCCATCGCCACCATCTGCCGCTCGCCGCCCGACAGCGAGCCGGCCCGCTGCTTGCGCCGTTCCTTGAGCGCGGGGAACAGCTCGGCGACGAACTCGAAGCGCTCCTTGAACTTGCCGGGCACCTGGAAGGCGCCCATCTCGAGGTTCTCCTCGATGGTCAGGCTGGGGAAGACGTTGTTGGTCTGCGGGACGTAGCCGACCCCGCGGGCGACCAGCGAGTGCGCCTTCATGTTCGTGATGTCCTCACCCTTCAGCACCACCGTGCCGCTGCGGATGTTGACGAGCCCGAACATGGCCTTGAGCAGCGTCGACTTACCGGCGCCGTTGGGGCCGATGATGCCGATCAGCTCACCCTCGCCGACGTAGAGGTCGGAGCCGTTGAGGATGTTGACGCCCGGCAGGTAGCCGGCGATGAGCTCGTCGCACCGCAGTACGGCGTTCGCGGCACCCTCCAGGTGGGCGCCGCGGTCGGTGATGGCCGCCTTCGACTCGGGCTCGGAGCCCGGTGCGGACTCGGGGACGGCGTTCACTTCTGCGTCTCCTCTTCGATCTCGGCCTCCAGCGCCGCCTCCGCCTGGTGCAGTTGCTCCTCGAGCTCGCTGTCGGACAGCGGCGCGTCGTGGTGGGCGCCCAGGTAGGCGTCGATGACGCGGGAGTCGGACATGATCGTGTCCGGTGGCCCCTCGGCGATGATGGCGCCCTGGGCCATGACGATCACCCAGTCGCTGATGTCGCGGACCATGTCCATGTCGTGTTCGACGAACAGCACGCTCATGCCCTGATCGCGCAGGTCCTTGACGTGGCCGAGCAGTGACTGGGTCAGCGCCGGGTTGACGCCCGCCATCGGCTCGTCGAGCATGACCAGCTCGGGCTTGACCATGAGCGCGCGGGCCATCTCCAGCAGCTTGCGCTGGCCGCCGGACAGCGATCCGGCGAAGTCGTCGCGCTTGGCGTCGAGCTTGAACCTGGTCAGCAGATCCTCGGCCTGCTCGGTGATCGCCTCCTCCTGGGCCCGCCAGGAGCCGGGCACCAGCGCCCGCCAGAAGTTCTCGCCGCGCTGCTTCTGGGCGCCGAGCCGCATGTTCTCCATCACCGTCAGCCTGGACAGGGCCTTGGTGAGCTGGAAGGTACGGACCATGCCGGCGCGGGCCACCCGGTGGGCGGGCACGCCGCTCATGTTGTTGCCGTTGAACGTCCACTTGCCGGCGTCAGCGGTGTCGAAGCCGGTGAGCTGGTTGAAGAACGTCGTCTTGCCGGCGCCGTTGGGGCCGATCAGGGCGGTGATGGAGCCGCGCTGGATCTCGACGTGGTCCACCTCGACGGCGGTCAGACCGCCGAAGCGGCGCACGACGCCGTCGACCACGAGGATCGGGTCGGGCTTGGGCACACCGGGATCGCGGGCCAGGTCCTTGAAGGCGGCCAGGGCCGCGGCCTTGCGCTCGGAGATCGTGGTGGCGGCGGTTGTTTCAGCGGACATCGAAAGCTATCTCCCTCTTGTCACCGAAGATGCCCTGTGGCCGGAAGATGAGCAACAGGATCAACCCGAGTCCAACCAGGATGTAGCGCACCGGGCCGACCTGGATCGAGGTCATGAACGGGATGTACCCCGCCTGAACCGCTTCACTGAGCACGCCGTTGACCAGGACCAGCAGCACCCAGAAGATCATGGATCCGACGACGGGGCCGAGCACGCGGGCCGCGCCACCGAGGATCACGATCGTGTAGGCGAAGAAGGTGGTCTCGGTGCCGAAGACGTCGGGCTGCACCGAGGCGTAGGCCAGGCCGTACACGAAGCCGCCCAGGCTGCCGATGACGCCGCCGAGGATGAGCGACTGCATCTTGTAGGAGAAGACGTTCTTGCCGAGGCTGCGTACGGCGTCCTCGTCCTCGCGGATGGCCTTGAGCACGCGGCCCCACGGGCTGCGCATGAGCAGGTAGACGATGCCGCAGGAGAGGGCGACCAGCACCCAGCCGACGAGCATGATCCACAGGATCCGGTGGTTGAAGGTGAACCAGCCGATGCCGTACTCGCCCTCGGGGAAGGGGTTGAGCGCGTAGAAGCCGTCGGAGAAGCCGCGCTGGCCGTCGGAGCCGCCGAAGACCTCCTTGAACTTCACCGAACGGAAGACGAGCCTGACGATCTCGGCGGCCGCGATGGTGACGATGGCCAGATAGTCGGCCCGCAGGCGCAGCGTCGGCGCGCCCAGGAGCAGCGCCAGGAGCACCGCGGCGATGAGGCCGACCGCGATGCCGATCCAGAAGGGCAGGTTCAGGACGGTGACCGTGACGGCCAGGCCGTAGCCGGCGACGCCCATGAACGCCGCCTGCCCGAAGTTGAGCAGGCCCGTGTAGCCGAAGTGGATGTTGATGCCGATCGCGGCGAGCGCGTAGAGCACCGTCTCGACGCCGATGGCGGACTTGACGGTGGTGCTGATGATCGTGATCCAGTCCATGTGACTCCCCCCGTCAGCCGATCCGCTCTCGGCGGCCCAGGATGCCCTGTGGCCGGAAGAGGAGCACGATGATGAGTACGGCCAGCGCGCCGACGCTCTTGAGCTCCGGCGGCACCCACAGCGTGGAGACCTGGATGAACAGGCCGACCACGAGCGAGCCCACCAGGGCGCCGAACGCGGTGCCGAGCCCGCCGAGCGTGACGCCGGCGAAGATGAGCAGCAGGATGTCCTGGCCCATGGTGTATTTCAGGTTTTGAGACAGGCCGAGCATGATGCCGGCCAGCGCGGCGATGGCGCCGCCCGTGGTCCAGATGATGCGGATGACCCGGTCGACGTTGATGCCGGAGGAAGCGGCCAGCGCCGGGTTGTCGGCGACCGCGCGGGCCGCCTTGCCGGTGCGGGTGCGCAGCAGCGCCACGCCGACGATGATGAGGACCGCCAGCTCGATGCCCATCGCGACGAAGTTCTTCGGAGCCGCGGAGATCGGGCCGATCTCGATGCCCGGCTGCGCGGTGTACTGGGCGAACGACTCGTTCTGCCCGCCGAACAGGATCAGGAAGACATAGCGCAGGAAGAGCGCCACACCGATCGAGATGATCATCATGGCGATGGTGCCGGTGCCGCGCCTGCGCAGCTGCCCCCAGAACAAGCGGTCCTGAAGGTAGCCGAGCGCGCCCCCGGCGATCACCGCGATCACGGCCGCGGGGATCAGATGCAGGCCGAAGCCCACGTTGAACATATAGGCGAGCAGCGCGCCCATCGTGACGAGCTCACCGTGGGCGAAGTTGGTCAGGCCCGTGGTGCCGTAGATCAGCGAGAGGCCGAGCGCGGCCAGCGCGATGATCAGGCCGAGGTTCAGGCCCTCGAAGGTGAGCTGCGCCGCCTGGTCCAAGAAGGGGCTGGTCTCAGCGCCCTCGTCCGCGGCCGGTTGGCCCGCGGCGCCCTTGGGCTGCAGGGCGAACAGGACGGTGGACACGTTGCCGGAGAAGACGGTCGGGGTGCGGACGGCGTTGCCGCCCCGGATCACCGCGGTGGGAGGGAGCGTCTTGACATCCAGCGTGACCTTGTACTTGCCCGGTTTATCAACCGGGACTTCCCAAGCGCCCTGGGCGTTGCTTGTAACCTCCTTGACGGGTTGTCCGCCTTCGGTGGTCACGACGATTTTCACGCCGTTCACTGGTTGGCCTTGGAGTTTGAGTGTTCCCCTCAGACCCTGATCCGGGGCCGCCGCCTGGGCGGGGACCGCGAGCAGGAAGATGAGTCCACCCAGGAAGGCCGTGAACGCGATCACGGCTCTGCGCAATGGTGCTCCCTCAAATAGGTCAAGGCGGGGTTGTGCCCCTCCATCTCGACACGTGGGCATCGCAGGCACAACAAAACTGGATGCTGTGGCGGGAGCTTATTCTGGTCGCGCCCGGTTCAGTATCGTTCGTCACCAATTAGTGACACGTGCGTGTCGCTCATGTGAGGAACCAAGACGCCAGGTCAGGGGCTAAATCCCGCTAGACGCCTGGCGCTTCGAGGGCGCTAATGCATAACCATCACTGCAGAACGTGAACGAGCCCGCGGAAGAGGACCTTTGGGACCATGTAGGGCTTCCCCGGCCTCACACGTTATCTACTCGGCCTCCCCGCGGGCTCCGCTTGGACAACCGTAGCGACCCACGGGGCTCGTGTGCAAAGAGAGCCGGAAAGTCGCGTGGCGTTCAGTCGTGACCAGTCGCGACCTCAGGGATCGCGCGGCACGCGGGTCACCGATCGTGCCGCATGTACGTCATACGTCAGCGGTCGCGCAGCATGCAGGTCAGCCGGGAGGTGCACACGCGCCGCCCCTGCTCGTCGGTGATCTCGATCTCGTACGTGGCCAGCGAACGCCCGCCGTGCAGCCGGGTCGCCACGCCGGTGACGAAGCCGGAGGTGGCCGAGCGGTGGTGGGTGGCGTTGATCTCGATGCCGACGGCGATGCGGTCCGCGCCCGCGTGGATGGCCGCGCCGGTCGAGCCCAGCGTCTCGGCGAGCACCACGGACGCCCCGCCGTGCAGCAGGCCGTACGGCTGGGTGTTGCCCGCGACCGGCATCCGGCCCACGACCCGCTCCGCGCTGGCCTCGACGAACTCGATGCCCATCCGGTCGGGGAGCGTGCCTTCGTGGACGGCGTTCAACGTCTGGAAATCCACCGGGTCGATCCGCGTCAAGGGGAGTCCTCCAGTCTTCCGAGCTCAGGTTTTCTGTCGGAGATGGAGACTAGGCTGCTTGTGTGCCGAAGAGTGAAGTGACCCCCAGCCGCCCGTGCCTGTTGCTGCTCGACGGGCATTCCCTGGCCTATCGCGCGTTCTACGCGCTCAAGGACGCCAACCTCATGACCACCGACGGTCAGCACACCGAGGCGGTCTACGGGTTCACCTCGATGCTGACCAACATCCTGCGCGACGAGCAGCCGTCGCACGTGGCCGTCGCGTTCGACCGGTCGGAGCCGACGTTCCGGCACGAGGAGTACGCCGACTACAAGGCCAACAGGAGCGAGACCCCCGAAGACTTCCGGGGCCAGATGCAGCTCATCTACGAGCTCCTCGACACGCTGCGCGTCCCGCACCTGTCCAAGGCCGGGTTCGAGGCCGACGACCTCATCGCCACGCTCGCCACCCGGGCCAGCGCCGAGGGCATGAACGTGCTGATCGTCACCGGCGACCGCGACGCGCTCCAGCTGGTCGACGAGCACGTCACGGTCCTGATGACGCGCCGCGGCATCAGTGACATGACCAGGTTCACCCCCGAGGCCGTCGAGGAGAAATACGGCCTGACCCCGGTCCAATACCCCGACTTCGCGGCGCTGCGCGGCGACCCCAGCGACAACCTGCTCAGCATCCCCAGCGTGGGCGAGAAGACCGCCGCCAAGTGGGTTCGCGAGTTCGGCTCGCTGACCGCGCTGGTCGACCGGGTCGACGAGGTCAAGGGCAAGGTCGGCGACAAGCTGCGCGAGCACGTCGCCCAGGTCCTGATGAACCGCCGCCTCACCGAGTTGCTCCGCGACGTCCCGATGGAGGTCGACCTGGGCGAGCTCAAGCAGGGCGTCTGGGAGCGCGAAGAGGTCAACAAGCTCTTCGACACCCTGCAGATCCGCGGCGAGCTGCGTGAGCGCGTCTTCAAGGTGCTCGGCACCGGTGAGCAGGAGCCCGACCAGGGCTTCGAGGTGGAGACCATCATCCTCGGCCCCGACCGGGTCGCGGGCTGGCTGGCCGCGCTGCCCGCCGGCCGGGCGGGCCTGGCCGTCAAGGGCGCCTACGGCAGCGGCACCGGGCGCATCGACGCCCTCGCGATCGCCTCGCCCGACGGCACGGCCGCCTTCATCGACCCGGTCAAGCTCACCGAGTCCGACGAGGTCGCGCTGCGGGCCTGGCTGGCCGACGCCGACCGGCCCAAGGCCGTCCACGACGCCAAGGGCCCGATCCTCGCGCTCTGGGCGCAGGGCATGAGCCTCAAGGGCCTGACCTGCGACACGGCCCTGGCGGCCTACCTGGCGATGCCCGGCCAGCGCACCTTCGCCCTCGAAGACCTGGCCCGCCGTTACCTCAACCGCGACCTGCGCGCCGAGGAGGAGTCCAGCGGGCAGGCCGCGCTGTTCGGCGACGACGAGGACGCCCCCGCCAAGGACCTGGCGCTGCGCGCCCATGCCGTGCGCCAGCTGGCCGAGGCGCTGGAGGCCTTCCTGACGGGCCGTGGCGGCACCCAGCTGCTGACCGACGTGGAGCTCCCGCTGCTGAGCGTGCTGGCGGAGATCGAGCGCGCGGGCATCGCCGTCGACAGCGAATACTTCGCCGGTCTGGAGGCCGAGTTCGGCGCCGCGGTCAAGCACGCGGTCGAGGAGGCGCACGCGGCCGTCGGCGAGCAGTTCAACCTGGGCTCGCCCAAGCAGCTGCAGGAGATCCTCTTCACCAAGCTCAACCTGCCCAAGACGAAGAAGATCAAGACCGGTTACAGCACCGACGCCGACCAGCTCGCCTGGCTCGCCACGCAGACCGAGCACGAGCTGCCGATCATCATGCTGCGCCACCGCGACCAGACCAAGCTGCGCACCACCGTCGAGGGCCTGATCAAGGAGGTCTCCGACGACGGGCGGATCCACACCACGTTCAACCAGATCATCGCGGCCACGGGCCGCCTGTCATCGGAAAAGCCCAATCTCCAGAACATCCCGATCCGCACCTCCGAGGGCCGCCGCATCCGGCAGGGCTTCGTGGTCGGCGAGGGCTACGAGACGCTGCTCACGGCCGACTACAGCCAGATCGAGCTGCGCATCATGGCCCACCTGTCGGGCGACGAGGCGCTGATCGCCTCCTTCGAATCGGGCCACGACTTCCACCAGGCGACCGCGGCCCGGGTCTTCGACCTGCCGCCCGAGCAGATCGACGGCGAGCTGCGGGCGCGCATCAAGGCGATGAACTACGGCCTCGCCTACGGCCTGTCCGACTTCGGGCTGTCGGGGCAGCTCAACATCCCGGTGGCCGAGGCGCGGGCGCTCAAGGAGGAATACTTCCAGGAGTTCGGCGGCGTCCGCGACTTCCTGCACGCCATCGTCCAGCAGGCGCGCAGCGACGGCTACACCGAGACCATCATGGGGCGCCGCCGCTACCTGCCCGACCTGACCAGCGACAACCGGCAGCGCCGCGAGATGGCCGAGCGCATGGCGCTCAACGCGCCCATCCAGGGCTCGGCGGCCGACATCATCAAGGTGGCCATGCTCAACGTCTCCCAGGCGATGAGCACGGAGGGGCTGGGCTCCCGGATGCTGCTGCAGGTCCACGACGAGCTGGTGTTCGAGGTGGCCCCCGGCGAGCTCGACCGGCTGCGCACTCTCGTGTGCGACCAGATGAACGCGGCCTACCACCTGCGGGTCCCGCTGGAGGTCTCCGTGGGCGTCGGCCGCACGTGGGAGGACGCGGGCCACTGACCGCCCGCCGACCCTCGCGACGGCGAGCGTCGGCGGGACCGGCCGCGCGACCGTTGGCGGGACCGGCCGCGCGACCGATCCCGCCGACCGGCCCTTGACGCTCGCGGAGGGTCGCGCGGCCGACTTCGCCGTATCGGACGTTTATCCCCGTACGGTGGGGCAAGTCGATCTTTGTCCGGTGGGACCGCCTGGCGCTGAGCGGCGGCGCTCCCACACCGTGAAGCAGGGCGGTCCGGCGGGTCGCGAACAGCGGCCGATACGGGGTTCTGGACTACCCTGAGGGTAATTTCCCCCGAGTGGCACGGGAGCCTTGTGCGATCGTCAGCGGCCTTCCCCCGGTTCATCGCTCTCGCGAACGTCTTGGTCGTGACAGTGGCGGTCGTCGGGCTGATGCTGCAGTCCTCCTCCGGCCGGTCCGTGCCCGGGCCACCGGCGGTAGCCAAGATCGAGCAGTCCGCGCAGCCCACCCCCGCCGAGCCCGTGCCGACGTTCGCCGAGCCGCCCGGGGTGGTGGCCACGCCGGAGTTCGCCAAGCAGGTCAAGGCCAACGAGCTCGGGTTAGTGCCGGTGCTGATGTACCACCGGATACTCAAGAAGCGGATCGCCTCCATCGACCGCACACCCGACCAGCTGCGCAGGGAGCTGGAGAAGCTGGCCAAGCAGGGCTACGCGCCGATCACCGCCAAGGAGTTCGCCACCGGTGACATCCGGGTGCCCGCCGGCCGGTTCCCCGTGGTGCTGACCTTCGACGACGGGCACGAGAGCCACTTCAGGCTGGACGCGAGCGGCAACCCGGCGCCGGACACCGCGGTCGGGGTGCTCCTCGACGTGGCCCGGCGCTATCCCGAGTTCCGGCCGGTCGCCACGCTGTGGGTCAACCACGACCCGTTCGGGCTGAGGAAGCCCGACCAGCAGGCGGCGGCCGTGCGGTGGCTGGTCGAGCACGGGTTCGAGGTGGCCAACCACACCTGGGCCCACCCCAATCTGGCCGCCATGCGGAAGAAGAAGGTCAAGGAGCAGATCGTCCGGCTCGAACGGCTGCTGAAGAAGCTCGGCGCCGGCCCGGTCGTCACCATGGCCCTGCCGTTCGGGGCGATGCCGCACCCGAAGAAGATCGCCCGGCACGGTGAGTGGGACGGCACCTCCTACGACTTCGCCGGGGTCTTCCTGGCCGGGGCCGAGCCGTCTCTTTCGCCCTTTGCGAAAAAATTCGATCCGGTGGCCATCCAGCGCATCCAGAGCAACGGCAAAAAGGGCGAATGCCGCAAATGGTGCTCCCAGTACTGGCTGGAGTGGCTGAACAAGCACCCTGGGGACCGCTACGTCTCCGACGGGGACCCCACGAAGATCTCCATTCCGCAGCGACTTCAGGGTAATATCACACCGAAGCGGAAAGGTCAGCTGATCGTTTACTGACCAGTGTGGGGCCGGTTGGATTGACCTCACGCTCAAGGTCTCATATGCTGATCGCTGCGCTGTGGGCTCGCGCGCGCCTCAGACGGAGCGGGCTCGCGCTCGGTCACGTCGATGTCGTAATTCCTCGGCTTGATGCGGAAGAGGGCCTGCCGCGCGTCCGCCACATCGACATCCTGTCCGCGTTCGGAGCAATTCCACACATGACGTCCAGCACTGAGGCCACCTCGAGCACCCCGCAGGTAGCGGTCAACGACATCGGGTCCGAGGAAGCCTTCCTCGCAGCGATCGACGAGACCATCAAGTACTTCAACGACGGCGACATCGTCGAGGGCACCGTCGTCAAGGTCGATCGAGACGAGGTCCTTCTCGATATCGGCTACAAGACCGAGGGTGTCATCCCCTCGCGTGAGCTTTCGATCAAGCACGATGTCGACCCAGCGGACGTCGTGGAGGTCGGCGAACACGTCGAAGCCCTGGTTCTCCAGAAGGAGGACAAAGAGGGCCGCCTGATCCTGTCCAAGAAGCGGGCTCAATACGAGCGCGCCTGGGGCACGATCGAAAAGATCAAGGACGAGGACGGCATCGTCACCGGCACCGTCATCGAGGTCGTCAAGGGTGGACTCATCCTCGACATCGGCCTCCGTGGCTTCCTGCCGGCGTCCCTGGTCGAGATGCGCCGTGTCCGCGACCTGCAGCCGTACGTCGGCCGCGAGCTCGAGGCGAAGATCATCGAGCTGGACAAGAACCGCAACAACGTGGTCCTGTCCCGCCGCGCTTGGCTCGAGCAGACGCAGTCCGAGGTTCGCCAGACGTTCCTCAACACCCTCCAGAAGGGGCAGGTCCGCAAGGGCGTCGTCTCCTCGATCGTCAACTTCGGTGCGTTCGTGGATCTCGGCGGCGTCGACGGCCTGGTCCACGTGTCCGAGCTGTCCTGGAAGCACATCGACCACCCCTCCGAGGTTGTCGAGGTCGGCCAGGAGGTCACGGTCGAGGTCCTCGATGTCGACATGGAGCGCGAGCGCGTCTCCCTGTCGCTCAAGGCCACTCAGGAAGACCCGTGGCAGCAGTTCGCCCGCACCCACCAGATCGGCCAGGTCGTGCCGGGTCGCGTCACCAAGCTGGTGCCGTTCGGCGCGTTCGTCCGGGTCGAGGAGGGCATCGAGGGCCTGGTCCACATCTCCGAGCTGGCCGAGCGCCACGTGGAGATCCCGGAGCAGGTCGTCCAGGTCGGCGACGAGATCTTCGTCAAGATCATCGACATCGACCTCGACCGGCGTCGCATCAGCCTCTCGCTGAAGCAGGCCAACGAGGGTGTCAGCGGCGCCGAGGTCGAGTTCGACCCGACGCTCTACGGCATGGCGGCGACCTACGACGACCAGGGCAACTACATCTACCCCGAGGGCTTCGACTCGGAGACCGGTGAGTGGCTCGAGGGCTTCGACAAGCAGCGCGAGGAGTGGGAGCGGCAGTACGCCGAGGCCCAGACCCGCTTCGAGGCGCACAAGAAGCAGATCGAAGAGGCTCGCAAGGCGGAGGCCGAGGCGGGCGAAGCCGCTCCCTCGTCCTACACCGGTGAGACCGCGGCTCCGGCCAGCAGCTCGGGCTCGTCCGCTCCGGCGGCCGGCGCCCTCGCCTCCGACGAGGCTCTCGCGGCTCTGCGCGAGAAGCTCGCGGGCGGCCAGAGCTGACCTGGTTGACTAGCTGACAGAGAAAGACCCCGCACCATCCGGTGCGGGGTTTTTCTTTTGCGTCAATGCGGAACGATTCTTTCCGCGATCCTTCCTAGGGTTGCCACATGATCGAACCCTTCCGCATCACGATCCCGCAAGCCGACCTTGACGACCTGAAGGACCGGCTCAGCCGTACCCGCTGGCCGCGGCCGCTGCCCGGCGGCGGCTGGCGCCGGGGCGTCCCGGTCGGCTACCTGCGCGAGCTGGCCGCGTACTGGGCCGACGGGTTCGACTGGCGGGCGCAGGAGGCCAAGCTCAACGCCTTCCCGCAGTTCACCACGGACATCGACGGGCAGCGCGTCCACTTCCTGCACGTCCGCTCGCCGGAGCCCGGCGCGCTGCCGCTGATCCTCACGCACAGCTGGCCGAACACCGTCGCCGAGTTCCTGAACGTCATCGGCCCGCTCACCGACCCGCGCGCCCACGGCCTCGACCCGGCCACGGCCTTCCACGTGGTGGCCCCCTCGCTGCCCGGCTTCGGCTTCTCACCGTTCCCCGAGCCCGCCGACGAGCGGCCCTGGAGCATCGTACGGGTGGCGCGGACCTGGGCCGAGCTGATGGCCCGGCTCGGGTACGAGCGGTACGGCGCCCACGGCAACGACGCCGGTGCCCTGGTCACCCCGCAGCTGGCGGCCATCGACGGCGACCACGTGATCGGCTCGCACATCACCGCCGGGCTCGGCATCCCCACCGGCGACCCGGCCGAGCTCGCCGACGCCACCGAGGCGGAGCTGGCCGAGCTGGCGGACCTGACCCAGCGGTTCGCCGGAGGCAGCGGCTACGGGCCGTACCTCGCCAACCGGCCGCAGACGCTGAGCTTCGGCTTCACCGACTCGCCGGTGGCGCAGCTGGCCTACCTGGTGGAGCGGTTCAAGGAGTTCGACGGCTGGCCCGATGAGGAGGCCGCCGAGCCGATCGACCGTGACCTGGTGCTCACGAACGCGAGCCTCTACTGGCTGACCGGGACGGGCGGCTCGTCGTCGTGGACGTACTACGAGGGAGCGGCGGGCATGCCGATCAACCAGACCGCGGTGCCGAGCGGGGTGTCGCACGGCGGCTCCGCGCTGCTCCGGCGCATCGCCGAGCGCGGGAATCGGGTCGTCCACTGGGCGGGTGAGCACGGCGACAGTCACATGGTGGCGATGAACTCGCCCGAGCCGCTGGTACGGAGCATCCGCACGTTCTTCGGAACCCTGGACGGGGTGCGGTAGGGGCGGAGGGCGGGGCTGCAGTAGGGTGCTCGCGTGGAGATCGAGCGTGCGCTGCCGGACGACGCCGGTGAGATCCTCACCCTGCAGCGAGCCGCGTACGTCACCGAGGCCCAGCTGTACGGCGACCCGTTCCTGCCGCCGCTCCTGGAGTCCGTGGAGCAGGTCCGCAAGGCCATCGAGACCGGCGCCGTGCTCAAGGCCATCGACGCCGGCCGGATCGTGGGAGCCGTACGCGGCCAGCTGGGCGGGACCACCTGCCTGGTCGGCCGCCTGGTGGTGGCCCCCGACCGGCAACGTCAGGGCCTGGGCCGGGCGCTGATGCGGACGCTGCACGAGCGGATGCCGGAGGCCACGGCCTTCGACCTGTTCACCGGCCACCTGTCCGAGGGCAACCTGCGCCTCTACCGCAGCCTGGGCTACCGCGAGACCCACCGGGAGCGCATGGACGACCATCTCACCTTGGTCCACATGCGCCGCTGATCCACGATCGCGGATAGGCTTTCCGCGTGCTGAAAATCGGCCTCACCGGCGGCATCGGATCGGGCAAGAGCGAGGTCTCCAAGCGCCTCGCGGCGCGGGGCGCCGTCGTGATCGACGCCGACAAGATCGCCCGCGAGGTGGTGGAGCCCGGCACTCCGGGTCTGGCCCGCGTGGTGGGCGTGTTCGGCGACGAGGTGCTCCACCCTGACGGCTCACTCAACCGGGAGAAGCTGGGCGCCATCGTCTTCGCCGACCCCGACAAGCTGGCCACGCTCAACGGCATCGTGCATCCGCTGGTGGGGGAGCGGGTCGCCGAGCTGCAGCGGCAGACGGCCGACGACGCGATCATGGTCTACGACGTGCCGCTGCTCGCGGAGAACCGGCTGGCGCCGATGTACGACGTGGTGATCGTCGTGGACGCCGCCGACGAGGTCCGTATCGCCCGCCTGGCCGAGCACCGTGGCATGCCGGAGCACGACGCCAAGGCCCGCATCGCGGCGCAGGCGACCCGGCAGGACCGGCTGGCGATCGCCGACATCGTGATCGACAACGAGGGCGGCCTAGACGACCTGGAGACCAGGGTCGCCCAGGTCTGGGACGACCTGCTGACCCGAGCCGCCCGCGGCTGACCAGTCCGGGAGGGCTCAGAACGGGGAGTCGAGCGGCACCTGGCGGACACCGGGCAGATACGGGTCCAGCTCACCCAGCTCGAACCGCGACATCCCGATGACGTGCCAGAACTGCCCGGAAACCTCCCCCTGGATCTTGTACCGGCCGTCCGGGGACAGCGCCGCCCACCCCTCCGGCAGGCCCAGCAGGGTGGCCCGCCGTTCGGTACCCGCCCAGAGGATCACCACCCCGTCGTCCCCGGCACTGGCCAGCAGGTCCGCCGCGGGGCTGAACGCCACCGACCACACCCGCCGCGAGTGTCCCGCCAGCGTGTGCAGCGGCCGCCCCGTCGCCGTGTCCCAGACCCGCACCATGAGGTCGTCGCCGCCCGTCGCCAGCCGCTCGCCGGTGGCGTCGAACGCGACGCTCCACAGCCGCCCGGCGTGCCGGCCGAGCGTGTGCCGCAGCCGCGGCTGCCAGGGCTGGCCGGGACGCAGCTCCCACACCATGGCCAGGCCGTCGTTGCCGGCGCTGGCCAGGTGCTGGCCCGAGGGCGAGAACACGACCGAGTAGACCCGGTCGGTATGGCCTTCCAAGGTAGCGACGCGCCCGCCGGACTCGACGTGCCAGAGGCGTATGAGCCGGTCGTCGCAGCCCGTGGCCACGAAACGGCCGTCGGGGCTGAAGGCGATCGAGCGGACCCGGCCCCGGTGGTCGGCCAGATTGCTCACCATGCGGCTGGTCGGCCGATACCAGATGCGTACGCTGTCGTCGTCGTTGGCCGTGGCCAGCAGCGTGCCGTCGGGGCTGAACGCCTCGGCCCACACGTGGTCGGTCTCGGCGTTGAGCTCGCGTTCGTAGTCGCCGGTGACGGCGTTCCAGAAATGTACGCCGCCGTCGTTGCTGGAGGTGGCCAGGACCGGCCCGGCAGGTGAGAACAGGGCCGAGATGAGCCGGTCGGCGGTGCCGGCGACCTCGCGCAGGCGGCGCCCCGTGCGCGGCTCCCAGAGGCGGACGACGCCGTCGTTGCCGCTGGTGGCCAGCATCGAGCCGTCGGTGCTGAACCTGACCGAGGAGATCCGCCTGCCGTGGCCGCGCAGCACCCGCTGGCACTGGCCGCTGGCCGGATCCCAGAGGCGTACCGTCCCGTCGTTGCTGCTGGTGGCCAGCTGCTCGCCGTCGGGCCGGAACACGAACGGCCAGACCGAGCTGCGATGCCCGGTCAGCTCGACCCGCCGGCCGCCGCCCACCTCCTGCAGCCGGACGACGCCGTTGGAGTCGCCGCTGGCCAGTGTGCGGCCGTCGGGGGAGAAGAGCACCTGGTAGACGGACCCGGCGTGGCTGGTGTGGACGCCGTGGGCCTGGCCGGCCGGGTCCCACAGGCGTACGGCCCCGGCCGTGTCGCCGCTGGCCAGCAGGGAGCCGTCGGGGGTGAAGGCCAGGCAGTAGACGCTGCCGGAGTGGCCCTTCAGCTCGTGCCGCAGCGCCCACGAGGACGCGTCCCACAGGCGTACCGTCCCCGCCTCGTCGCCGGTGGCCAGCAGCGAACCGTCCGGGCTGTGGACCGCACGGTAGACCGAGCCGCGGTGGCCGTCGAGCGTGCCCGCCACCTGCCCGGACGTCAGGTCCCAGAGGCGTACCACGCCCGCCGAGTCGCCGCTGACCAGCACCGAGTCGCCGAACGACACCGTGTAGACGGGTGCCTGGTGGCCCGCGAGCTCGTGGAGGAGCCGGCCGGTGGCGCTGTCCCAGAGGCGGATGACGCCGTCACCGCCGCCCGCCGCGACCAGCTCGCCCGACGGGCTGAGGCGTACCGGCCAGACCCCGTCGGCATGGCCGCGCAGCTCGCGCAGGTGCGCGCCGGTGAGGGCGTCCCAGAGCACGACCCGGCCGTCGCTCGCGCCGGTGGCCAGCAGGTCGCCGGCGAACGAGACCGCGTACACGCGGCCCGCGTGCCCTTGCAGTGTCCGCACGGGCGCGCCGCCCACGCACAGCAGCACGCCGCCGTCCTCGTGGCCGACGGCGAGCGTGGACCCGTCGGGGGTGTACGCGATGGGCTCCGGGAGCCGGCTGGTCTGGAAGTGATAGCCGTACGGCACGCCGATCGCGGCGGGCGCGAGTTGGATCTCCACCGGCTGGCCGGGCACCACGGAGGCGCCCGGCAGGTGCGGCAGCGTGCCCGTCACGTTGATCAGCGTGGCCCGGTGCCACCGGGCGCCCTCGGCGGAGACGTCGCTCAGGTCCGTGTGGGCCAGCCGCGCGTCCGACAGGTCGGCCCCGGTGAGGTCGGCGCCCGCCAGCTTGGCGCCGTCGAGCCGGGCCCCGGCCAGCTTGGCGTCGCGCAGGACGGCTCGGGACAGGTTCGTGCCGACGAGCGTGGCGTCGGTCAGGTCGGCGCCGGTCAGGTCGACCTCCTGCAGGTCCCTGGCCGACAGGTCCTCGCCCTTGAGGTTCGCGCCCCGCAGGTCGGCCCGGGCGGGGGTGCGCAGCCGCGCCGAGATCTTGACCGCGTTCGCCCGCGACACGTCGTCGGCGGGCGGGTCGGACACCCACGCCCGCAGCGCCCGTACGTCGGCCAGGTCGCACAGGAACTCCACGGTCAGCGCCGACAGCGGCCGGCGCGACAGCCCCACCGGCGCCTCGATGGTGGCGGCGATGTGCCGGGCGATCAGCCACTCCATGACCGAGGAGTGGATGAACCCGAACATGCCCTCCTCGGTACGTACCAGCAGGCTGCCCGAGCCCACCGCGTGGGCGGCGTGCTCGGCGGACAGCTGCCCGCCGGCCAGGCCGGTCAGCGTCTCGGCGTACTCGGTCAGCTCGTCGACCCCCAGCAGCGACTCGCCGGAGTCCCACAGCCGCAGCGCGAGCCCCGTCACGACCTGCCACAGCTCGTCGGTGGTCAGCGGAGTCGGCGACCCCGGCACCCTGGCCCGCCGCTCCTCGAAGGCCAGCCACGAGCCGAGGATCTCCTCATACAGCAGCGCCGGGCTGATCGTGTGACGGGCGCCGGCCACCGTGCGCAGCCGGTCAGCGTCGAGGTCGGCGATGAAGCTCAGCATCCGCGGGTTCTGGGCCAGGTCGAGCAGGTCCGTGATGCTCTCCATCAGCGACATGCGCGCCGCCGCCGCGTCGCCGTCGGCGAAGCGGTTGGCCAGGTAGGCGCGGATCTGGTCGTGCGTGAAGTCCTCGACGCTGAGCACCCGCCGCTGCGGCAGCACGCCGACCATCTCGCCGAGCGAGGTGAGCACCTGGGAGTGCGACTTGAAGTGCTGGGTACGGCTGGCGACCACGATCTTCGCCTTGTCCTCGGCCGCGGCCAGTAACGTCGACAGGTGGTCGGCCGCCCGGTCGTAGGTGAGCCGGGTGACGAGCTCGTCGAAACCGTCGAACAGCAGCACGATCCGCCCCTGCCGCAACAGGTAACGGAACGCCTTGAGATCGATGAACTCCTCGCCATGGCTCGCCAGATGAGCGGCGACCAGCGCGTCCACGGAGTGTGCCTTGTCCAGCGCCCGCAGCTCGATCAGGATCGGTGTCAGGTGCGGCAGTTCGGTCGGGATGCGCCTGGCCAGCTCGCGCAGCGCGAACGTCTTGCCGTGGCCGAAGTCGCCCAGCAGCAGCAGGAAGCGGCCGTGGTCGGCGGCCAGCAGCCGCATCAGCTCGTCGGTCAGGCCCTCCCTGACCTGGTGTCCTGGCCGGTCGAGTTCGCGGTAGCGCTGGGGGACGTACAGGCTGGGCGGGTAGCGGCGGTCGTTGGTGAGCCGGGCCGTCTGCTCGGCGACATAGCCCGACAGGTCCAGCAGGCCCTGGAACTCGGTGAAGCTGCGCAGCCGCACACCTCTGCGCATGAGCTCGTCGCGCAGCGACCTGGCCGGGGGCGGTCCCTGGTAGACGAGCTCGGCGGCGAGGTCGGCGGCGTGCGCCTGCCGGACGAAATGATCGGCTTCGGCGGCGGTCAGCTCGCCCACGTGCGCGCCGATCATCGTCTGCCGGACGAACCCGTCCTCGGGATGGGTGACGACCAGGTGGGCGGTGAACCGGCGGATCCTGGCCCGCTCGTGCCGGGCCTCGCAGACCTCGGTGATCCGGTCGAGCAGCAGCTCCACCGGGCTCGGCTCGCGCTCGATCGGCGCGGGCTCGGGGGCGCGGGCGGCCGGCGCCTCTCCGGTGAAGGTGGCCTGGGCGGCCCGCCAGCTGTGGGAGACGCGCTCGGGGCGGTCGGCGCCGGGCAGCCAGGTGCGCAGCCCGCCGGCGGTGATCTCGACGACCTGGTGATGGCCGGAGCGCGGCGCGGCGACGGCGGCCTCACCGGCCTCTCCCGCGCCCTGGAAGAGCAGGTTGAGCCGCCGGGCGAGGATCCGGTCGTAGGTCGGCGCGTCGCGCAGGGCGGCCGGCGGGTGCCCGATCGCGCCGAGCCGCAGCCAGGCGTTCTCCTCGTAGGGGCGCAGCCGCTCGGCGAACCAGGCGGCCTGCCCCTCGCCGAGCAGGGGATAGGCGTCGCGTTCGAGGTGGCTCATGGCCATCGTCGAGTTGAGCCCGGCGACGACCACCCTCAGGTCGGGCACCTCGAACAGCGTCCACGGCTGGCCGCCGTCGAACACCCGGTCGTCCAGCCCTTGGTACACCTCGCCGAACAGGCCCGCGAAATGCCGCCACTTCGGCCAGTAGGGCGGCTGCGGGGAGACGTCATCGGCCTCGCAGGTGAGGAAGTAGGCGCTGGCCGCGGCCTTGGTGACGTCGCGCGGGCCCGGCACGATCACCAGCCGGTGCGGCTCCAGGCCGACCAGCAGCCGCAGGTCGGTGAGGAAGCGGGTCGCCTGCCCGAACTGCCCCAGGCTGCCCGACTCGGTCAGGTCGCCGGTGACCACCATGAGGTCGGGGCGCGGCATGCCCCGGTCGTACATCTCGGTGAGATCCGCCCAGATCCGCGCCTGCATGTCCTCGGGCGTGAACGGCTCGCCCGGATCGGGCAACGCCCGGCCGAACCGGGGACCGCCGATGTGCAGCACGGTCAGCGACTCGCGGCCGTGGTCGGCGGTGGCCGACGGCGGGAACTTCGGCGCCGACACCGGGGCGCGCCTGGCCCGCGAGCGCTCGCCCGGCGGCGGCAGGGTCGGCGCGGGCAGCGGCAGGCCCGCACCCGTCGGGAAGGCGGGCGCCGCCTCCGGCTTGGCCCGGCCCGACATGGCCTCCCTGACCCGGCCCAGCAGCAGCGCCCTGGCCTGGCCGGAATCGGTGACGCCGAGCAGGTCCACCCAGGTGATCGTGGACAGCAGCCCTTCGAGGCGTACGTCCTCGAGCCGGATCGTGATCAGCTTGTTGGACGGGTTGTCGGGGTCGGCGCGGAGCGCGGCCTGCCACTCCATGCGGCCGTAGCGCGAGGTCAGGTAGTTGCGCGAGAGCACGGCCACCACCACCTGCGCCTCGCTGACGCCGCGGTCCATGAAGTCGATGAAGTTCGTGCCGGGCACGAAGTCCCACGCCTGGATCATGGTCCGGTAGCCCGCCGCCTCCAGCTCCCAGGCGATCCAGGTCGCCCAGGCCGTGTCGGCGGGGGAGTAGCTGACGAAGATCTCTGTCGGCCTGCCGTCACGTGCCATTCCCTCAGTATCCCCTGTGGGACCGGCGATTTTCAGCTGTGCGATCATCGACAGGTGTGGCGACGTCTTGGTGTGCTCGACTGGATCAGGGTCGGGCTGCTCGGGCTCGGCCTCGTCTTCGTGGCGACCGGGCTGCTTCCGTGGCGCGAAGCCGTGGACAGCCTGGACGAGATCGGGCCGTTGCTCGTCTTCCTGGTGGGCATCATCGTGCTGGCGGAGCTGACCAAGGAAGCCCAGGTCTTCGACGCCATCGCGGCCAGGATGGCGGTGCTGGGGCGGGGCAACTACGTCGCGCTCTTCTTCCTCTGTACGGCCTTCGCCTCATTTATTACGATATTTCTGAATCTCGATACGACCGCGGTGCTGCTCACCCCGGTCATGCTGGCGCTGGCGCCCAGGGCGCGCATCGCCGCCCTGCCCCTGGCGATGACCACGATCTGGCTGGCCAACACCGCCAGCCTGCTGCTGCCGGTCTCCAACCTGACGAACCTGCTCGGCATCAACAAGATCGCGCTCGACACCCAGCAGTTCGCCGGGCGGATGTGGGTGCCGCAGATCGTCTCGATCGCCGTGACGATGGTCTTCCTGTGGGTCTTCTTCTGGCGCCGGGGCCAGCGCCGCGACCTGCGCTACACGCCGCCCCTGCTGGAGCCGGTGGCCGACCGCGTGCTGTTCGCCGCCGCGGCCGCGGGCTGCTTGCTGTTCATCGGCGCGCTGCTGGTCAAGGTCCAGGTCGGCGTGGCCGCTTCGGTGGCGGCGCTGGTCGTCGTGGTGGCCTTCGTCGTACGCGACCGCGCCCGGCTGACGTGGAGCCTGATCCCCTGGCAGCTGCTCATCTTCGTGACGGGCCTGTTCCTGGTGGTGCCCACCCTCAGCCGCTACGGCCTGGCCGACCTGATGCGCTGGATGATCGGCGCCGAGGGCGACCCCTACCGGACGGCGGCGGTGGGTGCCGGGCTGTCCAACCTGATCAACAACCTGCCGGCCTTCCAGGCCATCGCCGAGGTCATCCCGTCGAGCGACCAGGACCGGTTGCTGGCCCTGCTGGTCGGCACCAACGTGGGGCCGGTCGTCACGCCGTGGGCGTCGCTGGCGACGCTGCTCTGGTTCGAGTCGTGCCGCCGCCACGACGTGTCCGTCCCGATGCGCCGCTTCCTGGCCACCGGCACCGGGCTGGCGGCCGTCGGCCTGGTCGCCAGTGTGTGGGCCCTCGTCACGTTCGGCTGACCGCTCCACCGCCGCGCAGCACATCGAGGAGGCCGGGCATGGCGCTCGGGTGGGTGGCGACGAAGCTGCGGTCGTCGGGCGTGCCGTCGATCCCCTCCTCGAACGGCCCGCCGTCCAGCGCCCGGATCTCGATGCCCGCCTCCCGCGCGAGGAGCGCGCCCGCGGGCAGGTCCACCGCCTCGGCCCGGTAGCCGACGATGCCGTCGATGTCGCCCCTGGCCAGCATCGCCCACGCCAGCAGCGGGGCCCACAGCTGCAGCATCCGCCGGGCGTTCAGCTCCAGGGCGTCCTTGATGGCCCGTACGGTCGCGTCGCTCCTGGACACCGAGTAGCCCTGGGTCCAGGCCAGCAGCGGGCCGTGCGGTGAGGGGTTGTGCGGCGGGGCCAGCCGTACGCCGGAGGACGTGATCGCGCCTCGGTCGCGGATCGCGGACCAGGTCTGGGCCGAGACGGGGTCGTGCACCACGCCCAGCATGGGGCGTCCCGAGCGGCACAGGGCCAGGCCGACGACGTAGGCGGGCAGGCCGATGACCACGTTGTTGGTGCCGTCGAGCGGGTCGATCAGCCACGTCCACTCGCCGTCGGCGGCGCCCAGCAGGCCCGACTCCTCGGCGATGACGGAGTGCGCCGGGAAGGCGGTGAGAATGCGTTCGACCAGCAGTTTCTCCGAGGCCAGGTCGAGTTCGGTGACGACGTCGCCCGAACCGCCCTTGGGCCGGGCGCCGAGCGCGCCGCGGGTGCCGGACACGAGTAGTTCGCCCGCGGCCTCGGCGGCGGTGACGGCGACCGCGCGAGCGTGATCCAGATCCATTCGGGGCCCCTCAGCTCAGGTGGGCGGCTATCAGGCGGACGGCGAGCGCCGTCTCCTCGTCGTCGAGCGGTTGCCTGGACACGTGGTGGTCGCCGGTGCCGAGCGGGCCCAGCGACAGGTCGCGGCTGCCCGGCCGGCCGCGGCCGAGCGCGATCGTGGCCGCCTCGCCCCCCGCCGGCACGACGCTGCTGTGGAAGCGGCCGGCCGCCAGCGTGTAGGTGTCGCCGGGGCCGAACTCCTCCACCAGCCCCGTCTCCTGCCGTACGGTCCGGCGGGTGGGCGTGATGCGGTCGCCGTCCGCGGCGCTGACCACCTCGAACACCCGGTGCGTGGCGTCGTGCACCGCGTCGGTGACCACCGCGTGCACGTTGCGCACCTGCCCGTACAGCACATGGCTGAGCAGGTCCCAGCTGTGGCAGTGGATGCCCGAGGTGGTGCTCTCCGCGTGCGTGAATCTGGCCGACCACAGATGGAGACATACCCCCTCGCCGCCGTCACGCTCCAGTGGCAGGCAGACGAAGCCGAGCGGGTGGCGTACGGCCCTGATGCCGGTGCCTGACAGCGCCGCCAGCGCCCATGGGCGCGCCTGTCCCCGGGCGAGCTGCTGGTAGACACCGCGACGGCTCATGCGTCGTACGGATTCCTGGCGCGCAGCGCCTTGCGGGCGATGTCGACGACGTCGCGGTCGTCGTAGGACCTGGGCAGCGGGATCGAGATCCGGGTGAACAGCTCCTGCACCTCCTCGACCGTGGGCTCGTCGCTCAGTGGCACCTTCTTGTACATCTCCAGCGGCACCAGCCGGGCCTGCTCGAAGCTGAGCCGCAGCTCGGTGTCGCAGTTCTCGTAGTAGAAGGTGTCGGCCAGCGCGGTCATCGCCCGGTTGGGGTCCTCGACCGTCATGATCAGGCGGGTGGCCGACAGGTCCCAGCGGAAGGTCGTCATCGTGGAGGACAGGCCGATGCCGATGTCGAGCAGCCCGTAACGCTGGCGGTGCCAGAAGGCGGCCAGGATCGTGGCGTACGACTCCTTCCTGACCCGGTCGGCCGTCCAGGTCTCGCCGGTGCCGTCGGGCGCGTCGGACAGGGAGCGGCGGTAGTGGGCGTAGGTCTCGCACACCTCGACGTTGACCGGGTCGATGATCTCGACCCGGACCGTGAGGTGGCGCTTGACCTTTCTGGCCGCCGCCACGCACTCGGGCAGCGTGACCGCGCGCAGGTAGGTGCCGGTGCCGCCCTTGAAGCTCCACCGCGTGGTGTCCTTGCGGGCGTCGGCGTGCGCCTGCGCGATCTCCTGCCTGCTGCCGAGCACCCTGACCAGCTGGAGCGAGTCGAGGGCCCGCCGTGTGCCGGTGACCAGGTCCTCGATCTCCTCGAGCCGGGCCAGCCGTACGGGCAGCTGGGCGAGCGCGCCGGAGGTGACGGTCTCCTCCAACGGCGCCTGACGCACCCGGTCGCGCAGCAGCGCGGTGGCCACCAGCGCCAGGATCACCAGGGTCGCCGCGCTGACCAGCTGATCCTGGACCTTGTCGCCCTCCGGGCCGAAGATGCCGTCCGGCATGATCCCGAGCACGCCGACTACAATGGCCAGACCGAGTGCGATCGCGCCGTCGGCGTTCTGCGCCGCCCATGGGGCGATCCGCTTCAGCGCCGCCGTGAACCGTGCCATCGCATTGCCCCGCATCCGACGATCAGTCAGTTCCCGAAATCATGGTAACGACCCCGCCAAGTGCGCGGAAAGAGCAGGCCTCCTCCCTGAGTATGACCTGACATATCCCCCTTAAAGGTAGGGCGTGGAGATCGCGAGATCTTTACGCTTACTGGACGGGGGTGGGGATGAAGGGGTTAATACCGAGCTTGCGCTCGGGTTCGTTGGCGATGGCGCTGGTCGTCTACACGGTGTGTCCCGTGCCGCCGGCCATCGCCGCCACGGTGTCCGACGAGCTGGTCCTGGGGGAGCGGTTCGTCCAGGTCGTCGCCCATCCGGACGACGATCTGCTGTTCATGAGCCCCGACCTCTACGGCGGGGTGCTGGGCGAGCGGCCGAGCGTCACCGTCTACCTCACCGCGGGCGAGGGCACCGCGGGGCTGGACGACCATCATGATCCGTACGTGTACGCACGGGACCGCGTCGCGGGCCTGCGTGCCGCGTACGCCCATCTGGCTGGGGTGCGTGACGCCTGGCAGAGCACGGTGATCACCGCCGGGGGGCTGCCCGTCAAGGTGGACTCCCTGGTCGAGCGGCCGAAGGTGATCCTCATCTACGCCGGGCTGCCGGACGGCGGCGACCCGCGGGCCGACGGCGGTCGTGACGCGCTGACCCGGCTATGGGCCGGCCGGGGCTGCGTACGCGCCTTCGACCCCGCCGAGCGGCGGTGCGTGAGCCGGGAGAACGTGGTGGCGATGCTGCGTGCCGTCTACGCCAGATACCAGGCGAACGTGATCCGCACCCTGGACCCCGACCCGCCGCCGCGCTGCCGGCTGTGCGACCACCCCGACCACGTGGCCTCGGCCCGCTTCGCCGCCGCCGCTGCCGCGGATCGGCGGGTGCGCCTGGTGGCCTACCGCGGCTACCCGATGACGACCTGGGCGCCCAACGTGCCGCAGCGGATGCGGGAGCTCAAGCGGGAGATCTTCCACGTTTACCGGCGCTACGACTACCGGGCCAGGTCCGGCTGGCACTACCGGGCCTGGTACGACCGGATGTACAAGGTCACGGGCCATCGCCACTGACGGCTTGGCGGCGTGGAGCTGTCGCTCCACGCCGCCCTTGAGGCTCAGAGCCAGCCGCGGCGCCGCGCCATCTGCTCCAGAGCGTGCCGGAGCGCCTGGTCGGCCCCGCTCGGGTCGTCGTAGCGGACCGTGAAGCGGTTGTAGGCGTCGTGGCTGGAGGTCAGGAAGCCGCCGCGCTTGTCGGCCTCCAGGATGACGTCCATCTGCCGCGGCCCGGCGATGAACGTCAGCTCCAGCTCGTTGAAGTGCCGCCGCCACTCCCCGCCCGCGTAGTACTCGATCTCCTGGAAGAACGGCATCGTCGAGCCGCGCAGCGTGCCGCGTTCGAGGTCGGCCTTCTTGAAGCCGAAGCCCAGGCGGTCGAGCGCGGCGATGACGTGCTCCTGCGCGGGCAGCGGGTTGACGAACAGCGGGTCGAGGTCGCCCTTGTCCATCGCGCCGGCCAGCGCCAGCTCCGTCTGCACGCCCAGCCGCATGCCGTGCAGCGGATGACCGCCGATGGCGCTGATCGGCGTCTCCCAGGGGATGACGATCTCGAACGGCTGGCTGTGCTGCGCGCCGGCGGTGAGCTGGAAGGTCCCGGCGACCTGCTGGCGCAGGAAGCCGTAGGTGGTCTTGTACTCCTCGTCGCCGCGCTCCACCTCGACCACCGCGGTCAGATCGAGGTAGATGCCCTCGACCTTGTAGTCGGCACCGCCGCCGCGGAAGTTCACCACTCCGCGTAACGTCTCACCGGGCCGGACACCGCTGTTGGTCAGGACCGTGTCTACTTCGACGCCCGCGCCGAACGCGGCCATCAGTTTGCGGAACACCATGGGGTTCTCCTATGACCCGGGGGTCTCTCCGTTGTGATGGCCCGAGAAGCGGGGGAGCAACTGGGCCAGGAGCAAGGTCGACAGCGCGGAGTCGCCGGATCCCTGCTGGGTGCGGACCACCAGGGGTTGCGGGGCGTTCTCCGCCAGTTTGGCGCCCACGTCCAGGCGCCTGCGGGCCAGCTCGTACTGCAGCACGGCTCGGTTGTCGCGGTAGGAGTCGGCCAGCCTGCGCAGGGCCTTGGCCTCGTTCTCGGCGGAGGTCAGCTCGGCGCGGCCGCGGGCCTCGATCTCCCAGCGCACCCGCTGCGCCTCCGTCGCCTGCTCTTCCAGCATGCGCGCCACGTCCTTGCGCGCGGTGTTGTGCGCGGCCTTGACCTCGACCACGCGGGCGTCACGGGTCTTCTTGGAGCGCTCGATCTCCATGAGCAGGGTGTCGATGCGGCGCTTGCGGGTCAGCTCCCACTCGCGCTCGTAGGCCGACAGCTCCTTGGCCACCTTCTCGCGGGTGGCCAGGTGCTGCTGGTACTGGTCGGGCAGCTGCACGTCGGGGATGTTGGCGCCGGTGATGCGCACGCCGTAGCGGCCGAGCTGACGGTTGAGCGCCTCCTGCATGTCGCCGACGTCGGAGCCGCGCAGGTCGTACGCGCGCTCGGTGTTGACCTTGCGGCTGCGCTGCCTGATCGCGTCCTGTACGGCGCTCGACAGCACCAGGTCGAAGTTGCCCGCGCCGATCGTGCGGACGAACGCGACCGGGTCCACGATGCGGAACTTGAGGAAGAACTCGATCGACTTCAGCGGTACGTTCTCCGCCGTCGGGCAGGCCACGATCGGCGCCGAGTACGGGATCTCGGTGGAGGTGTCGACGACCGCGTCCACCCGGTCCCACGGCAGCCACAGGTAGTGGCGGCCCGGCGGGAGCGTGCCGGTGATGGCGCCCCAGCGGCTGCGTACGCCGGTGGTGCCCTCCTCGATCTCGATGATCGCCCGGCGCCACATCCACACCAGCGCCACGGCCAGGAAGAACACCGCGCCCAGCGAGGCCGGCACGACGAGGTTGCCCAGCACCGCCATCCCGGCGAAGTAGACGGCGATGAAGACCAGGGCCATCCAGGCGAAGCCGCGCCTGTCCTTGGGGATCACGACGGGCACGAGCTGGCCCTGCTCGCCGCCGCGCAGCAGCTGGCGGATGTCGGACCAGGAGGCCAGCGACTCCTTGATCTTCGAGAACTCGCGGCTCATCGGACCTCACCCTCGATGGTCGGCAGCGTGCCGGCGAGAGCGGGCTCGGGCGCCTCGCTCACCTCTTCGGCGACCTTCTTGAGCAGTGCGGTGATCTCCGCCTCCCTGCCCGCCACGCGCTCGCCGATCTCGGACAGCCGGCCCCGGATCGCCGCCATGTCCTCGGCCGAGAACAGCGCCGCCCCCTTGCCGCCGACCAGTTGCTGGGCCAGCGCCAGGAAGTCGATGTCGGTGTGCTCGCCCACCTGCACCACCTGCGGCAGCCGGGTCGCGACCGACTCCAGCTTGTCCAGCAGGTCCTGCTGGAAGCGGTAGTCGAGGATCTCCGGCGCCTCGGCCGCGCTGAGCGCCCTGATGTCGAGCGCCTGCGCCTCCAGCAGCGCCGAGTTGGCGTTGGCGGAGGACTCCGCCTCGACCAGGCGCTGCCTGGCCTGCGCCTTGGCCTGGTGGGAGGCCCGCTCCAGCGCCGTGTCCATGCGCGCCTGGTAGCCGGCGATCTCCGCCTGGATCGCGCTCAGCGTCTCCTGCAGCCCGGCCAGCTCCTTGATCAGGTCGCCCTCGTTCTGCTCCTTGCGCAGTTGCAGCTCGTACTCGTAGGTGTAGGCCTCCTTGGCGACGCGCACCATCTCGGGGGCGGCCAGGTCCATCCGGTACTCCTGGCTGGACGGCTCGGCGTGCGTGATGTTCACGTCGGTGAGGCGTACGGCGGGCAGGAACTGCTGGTTGAGGTTGTCCAGCATGCCCAGCGTGCTCTCGCCCACCAGGTCGTAGATGTCCTCGGCCCGCTGGGCGTAGATGAGGGAGCGGGTGACCTCGCTGATGGCGTTCTGCAGCTTGGACTGGAAGCCGCTGACCGAGCCGAGCACGAAGATGAACTCCGCCGGGTTCTCGATCCTGAACTGCAGGAACAGGTCGACGCTCGCCTTGACGCCCTGCTGCGTGGGGGCCTCGCTGATGGGGGCGTTGAACGGGTATTCACGGGTGGTGTTGACGATGTAACTGACCCGCTTCCACGGGTTGAACAGCGTCACCCGGCCGGGATCGGCGATCTGCACCAGCTTGCCGAACTTGGTGATCAGCGCCTTGCAGCCCTCGGGCACCATCACCACGCTGCGCCGCCACCACAGGAAGGCGGCCGCCAGGACCAGGACGATCCAGTAGTGCGGGCCGAAGAACACATCGGTTCGGGGGATGACATTGCCGAGCGCGCCGATCAGGCCGAGCACCACCAGGATGCCCAGCGGCACGACCACCTTCGCGGTGGTCCCCTTGGGGATCACCACCGGAGAGATCACGTGCTTGCCGTTCTCGGCGAAGCTGCGGTTGATGATCTCGCCGGCCTCGTTCAGCGACGCGGACCGGGCCTCGATGAGCGTGCCCACCGACACGCCGCCGTCACGGGCCGCCGCGAAGTCGTACGGGTTGAGCGTGAAGCCCTGAACCTGGACCTGACCGGCCAGCTGGCCCGCCTGGTCCACCGCCTGGCCGACGGCTTGACGGACATCACCGCCTTGTACGACCGCCTGGGCCATGCCCTGACCTGCCTGGATCAACGCCTCTCTGGGTCGTGACATTGCACCTTCCTCTTCCGCTACGGGCGGATTCGACCGTATCGGGTGTCACTTACTGTTCGCTTGCAACCTGTTGTCGTACTCCTCTTGCGATCGGTAGTAGGTGTGCTATCAATGTAGTAGACCTACTACTAGGAGGGTCTGATGAAGGCCATGAGGGACCTGGACGAGGGTTCCGCGTTAGCCGACCCGGTGGAGCCCGCCGTCATCGAGGTCCGCGATCTGCGCATGCGCTACGGGCCGGTGGAGGTGCTCCAGGGCGTCGACTTCACCGTGCGCGCGGGAGAGGTGATCGCGCTGCTCGGCCCGAACGGCGCGGGCAAGACCACCACGATCGAGATCCTTGAGGGCTTCCGGGTACGCTCCGGCGGCCAGGTGCGGGTGCTCGGCACCGACCCGGCCGGCGGCGACGAGCGGTGGCGGGCCCGGATCGGGGTGGTGCTGCAGTCATGGCGTGACCACGGGTCCTGGCGGGTCCGCGAATTGCTCGACCACCTCGGCCGCTACTACGCCCCCTACTCGGACGAGGGCCGGAGCCGCCCGCTGCCCACCGACGAGCTGATGGCCGCCGTCGGCCTCACCGAGCACGCCGACCGGCGGGTCGCCAAGCTCTCCGGCGGGCAGCGCCGCCGGCTCGACGTGGCCATCGGCATCGTCGGGCGCCCTGACGTGCTGTTCCTCGACGAGCCGACCGCCGGGTTCGACCCGCAGGCCCGCCGCGACTTCCACGACCTGGTGCACCGGCTGTCGGACCTCGACGACACCACCATCCTGCTCACCACGCACGACCTGGACGAGGCCGAGAAACTCGCCGACCGGATCCTCATCCTGGCGAGCGGCAGGATCGTCGCCGACGGCAGCGCCGACCGCCTGGCGCGCGAGGTCTCCCGCGACGCGCAGGTGCGCTGGAGCGTCCGCGGCGAGCACTTCGTACACGCCACCGATGACGCCACCGGCTTCGTCCGCGACCTGTTCGCGCAGCACGGCGAGGAGATCGGCGATCTGGAGGTACGCCGGGCGACGCTCGAGGACACCTACATGGCGATCCTCAGAAAGGAAGAGCGATGAACCCCACGCTGCACGCCGTCCGGCTCGGGCTGGCCCGCGGCTGGATCGAGGCCAAGCACACCCTGGTCAGCCGGCAGGAGATCACTTTCACCGGCGTCACCTCGGCCGCCATGGTCGTGGTGATGTACCTCCAGCGGGACGCGACGCTGCCCGGCACGTCCATCTCGCTGGCCGCGGTCACCCTGCCCAGCGTCCTCGGCATGCTGGCCGCCTTCAACGGCCTGCTCAGCGCGGTGGGCGGCCTGGCCGTCGAACGGGAGGACGGCACGCTGCTGAGGGCCAAGGCCCTGCCGCAGGGCATGCTCGGCTACCTGGTCGGCCGCGTGGTGCTGGTGTCGTTCACCACCCTGATCAGGGTGCTGGTCGTGCTCGTGGCCGGGCTGGTCCTGATCCCTTCGCTGGCGCACACCCCGCCGTCCGGCTGGCTCACCATGGTCTGGGTGCTGCTGCTCGGCCTCACGGCCACGTTGCCGCTGGGCGCGATCATCGGCTCGATGGCGACCAACCCGCAGACGGCGGCCGGACTGTCGATGCTGCTCACGGGCGGGCTCGCCGCCGTCTCAGGCATCTTCTACCCGCTGTCGGCGCTGGCCGGCTGGCTGCAGGCGCTGGCCCATGTGTTCCCGCTGTACTGGCTGGGGCTGGGGATGCGCTCGGCCCTGTCGCCCGCCGGCGCCGCGGCGGAGATCGGCGGCTCCTGGCACACCCTGGAGACGATCGGCGTGCTCGGCGCGTGGTCCGCGGCCGGCCTGCTCCTGGCGCCCCCGATCCTGCGCCGGATGGCCCGGCGCGAGTCAGGCTCGCTGATGCAGATGCGCCGTGACCGAGCACTGCAACGCATCGGCTGAGAAGATAGGCGGCGATGAGCGAGATCGTCTACAACCGCATCGCGTTGCTGCGCGCCGAACGCGGTGTCACCCGCAGGCAGCTCGCCGACGCTCTGGGCGTGCACTACCAGACGATCGGTTACCTGGAACGCGGCGAATACAGCCCCAGCCTCTACCTGGCGCTGCGGATCGCCGAACACTTCGAGGTGCCGGTCGAGGTCGTCTTCTCCACCACCCCGTTTCCCCGGATCGGCGAGCGGACCGCCTGAAGGGTGCCCCCGTGACCAGGTGACGGTTTCTGTCAGTGGCGCCGCCTACAGTGGCACCATGCGACCGGTCACTGATTTGCAGCGGAAGGTGGCGCCCTTCGAGGTCGTCACCGAGATGACTCCCTCCGGCGACCAGCCGACGGCCATCGCCGAGCTGGAGCGCCGCGTCAAGGCCGGGGAGAAGGACAACGTCCTGCTGGGCGCCACGGGCACCGGCAAGACCGCCTCGATCGCCTGGCTGATCGAGCGGCTGCAGCGGCCCGCGCTGGTCATGCAGCCCAACAAGACGCTCGCCGCGCAGTTCGCCAACGAGCTGCGGGAGATGCTGCCCAACAACGCGGTTGAATATTTCGTCTCTTATTACGATTACTACCAGCCTGAGGCGTACGTCCCGCAGAGCGACACGTACATCGAGAAGGACTCCTCGATCAACGACGAGGTCGAGCGGTTGCGTCACTCGGCGACCAACTCGCTGCTGACCCGCCGCGACACGATCGTGGTGGCCTCCGTGTCGTGCATCTACGGCCTGGGCACGCCGCAGGAATACGTCGACCGCATGGCCAGGCTCCGCGTCGGCATGGACGTCGACCGCGACCAGCTGCTGCGCCGCCTGGTCGACATGCAGTACACCCGCAACGACCTCGCCTTCACGCGGGGCACCTTCCGGGTGCGCGGCGACACGATCGAGATCATCCCGAAGTACGAAGAGCTGGCCGTACGCATCGAGATGTTCGGCGACGAGATCGAGAAGCTCTCCACCATGCACCCGCTGACCGGCGAGGTCATCACCGAGGACGAGGAGCTCTACATCTTCCCCGCCTCCCACTACGTCGCCGGCGAGGCGCGGATGGCGATGGCCGTCAACGGCATCGAGGCGGAGCTGGCCGAGCGGCTGTCGGAGCTGGAGCGGCAGGGCAAGCTGCTGGAGGCGCAGCGGCTGCGCATGCGCACCACCTACGACATCGAGATGATGCGCCAGATCGGCACCTGCTCCGGCATCGAAAACTACTCGCGCCACATGGACGGCCGCGAGGCGGGCAGCGCCCCCAACACGCTGCTCGACTACTTCCCGGAAGACTTCCTGCTGGTCCTCGACGAGTCCCACCAGACCGTGCCGCAGATCGGCGCCATGTACGAGGGCGACGCCTCCCGCAAGCGCACCCTGGTCGACCACGGCTTCCGCCTGCCGTCGGCGCTGGACAACCGCCCGCTGAAGTGGGAAGAGTTCCTGGAGCGCATCGGCCAGACCGTCTACCTGTCGGCCACGCCCGGCTCCTACGAGCTGGGCCGGGTCAAGGGCGACGTGGTCGAGCAGGTCATCCGGCCGACCGGGCTGGTCGACCCCGAGGTGCTCGTCAAGCCCACCAAGGGGCAGATCGACGACCTGGTCCACGAGATCCGCGAGCGCGCCGACCGCGACGAGCGGGTCCTGGTCACCACACTGACCAAGAAGATGTCGGAAGACCTCACCGACTACCTGCTCGAGCTGGGCATCCGAGTCCGCTACCTGCACAGCGAGGTCGACACGCTGCGCCGCATCGAACTGCTGCGCGAGCTCCGCTCCGGCGAATACGACGTGCTGGTCGGCATCAACCTCCTGCGCGAGGGCCTCGACCTGCCCGAGGTGTCGCTGGTGGCCATCCTCGACGCCGACAAGGAAGGCTTCCTCCGCTCGGAGACCTCCCTGATCCAGACCATCGGCCGAGCCGCCCGTAACGTCTCAGGACAGGTCCACATGTACGCCGACAAGGTCACCCCGTCGATGGAGCGGGCCATCGACGAGACCAACCGGCGGCGGGCCAAGCAGATCGCCTACAACCAGGCCAACGGCATCGACCCGCAGCCGCTCCGCAAGAAGATCGCCGACATCCTCGACTCGTTGCAGCGCGAGGACGCCGACACCGACCGCCTCCTCGGCGGCGGCCGCCAGCAGTCGCGCGGCAAGGCGCCCGTGCCCGGCTTCGCCGCCCGCCAGGCCGGGCAGCACGCCAAGACCATCGCGGGGGAGATGCCCCGGGCACAGATGGAGTCGTTGATCGAGTCGCTGACCGAGCAGATGCACCAGTCGGCGGCCGACCTCCAGTTCGAGGTGGCCGCCCGGCTGCGCGACGAGATCAAGGAACTCAAGCGGGAACTGCGCGACATGCGGGAGGCGGGGGTCAAGTAGCAGCCTGGAGAAAGGGCCTCCGCTTCGCTCCGGACGTCCTCCCAGGCGGGCTAACGCCCGCCCCCCGAAGGGCCTCGCTGCGCTCGGACGCCTTCCCAAGAACGCTTCGCCGGGTCGGCTGGGCGGAGCGAGCTTCCTTGGCGGTACCACCATCGAGACTTTAGGGGTCCTAACAAAATGATCTAGGGCCGTGTCCGCAAGCCCTTTTGATCGATGGTCTCTGTGTGAAGAAGGGTGAGCAGCTGCCCTGAAGCGCCGGAAAGCTTGTGGGAGCGCGTCGAACCGCTGTTGCCGAGGGTGGAGCGGCGACAGCGTCATCCCGGTCGCAAACGACTGGACGATCGGCACGCTCTGCAAGGCATCCCCCTCGCAGTCTCCCTGACCGGCGGTAACCGCAACGACGTCACCCAGCGCATGTCCCTGATCCAAGCGATTCCGCCAGCGCGGGGCCGAGTAGGGCGGCCCCGCAAGCGACCCGAGTGCCTGTACGACGACCATGACAAGTACCGCCGCCTGGTCTGGCGCACCGGGGTAGGTGCGCGCTGTCAGGGGTCAACGCTCGTGCTTCCGTCGCCCGGTCATGTCCGTCGGCGGAGGGTCGCGAGGTAGACGGCCGTTGAGCTCTCGAAGTCGACGATGTCGGCGAGTTCCCAGCCGGTACCGTTGGCGAGTTCGGCGAGTTCGCGTGGTGCCAGGCTGAGGTAGTCGAACCAGGGCGTCGCGACGTCGCGGTAGCGGACCCGCATGGTGCGTTGTCCGGCTATGCGGCCCGCCCGGAGGTTCTGTTCGTTGTAGGGCAGGTGCAAGGGATCGGCGGAGTCCGTCAGGTTCCGGCCTTGGCCGACGATGATGGCGCCGGGCTCGGCCATCGCTGCTAGCGCCCGCAGGAATTCCGGCGCCCTTTCCCGGCTCTCCAGCAAACCGAGATTGGCGCCCAGGAGCAGGAAGCTGTCGTATCGCTCTCCCGTCGCGGCATGCTCGTGGACCGTGCCGAGAACGGCGGAACGAACCCCTTGCCGACGGCACACTTCGAGCGCGCCCGGTGAGATGTCGATCGCTGTAACGGCGTGGCCCCGATCGAGCAACGCGCGTGCGGCCCGTCCTCCGCCGGCGCCGACGTCCAGAACTCTGCCCTTGAGCAAGTCCAGCGCTTGGCGCTCACTGTCCGGCCATTGGTCGACCGGCGCGATCCATGGTTCGACGGGCACGGGCTTCACCAGCCCGTCGCTGCGTTCCGCGATATGGAAGACCGGGGTGGCAGCCGACTCCAGCGACGCCTGGTAGGCATCGCGCAGCATGTCCCCGGTCGCGTCCCCGTTACGGGGACCAAATGCCGTCCGTTCTGCCTGCTGGCCTTCTTCCGTTGCCTTGTCGTCGGCCTCATCATCTGCGACGTGGCCGAGGGCGCGGACGGTGGGAGCGTTCATCGTGTTCTCTCTGCTGGATCGGATGAAGGAACCGATGGTTCGGGGCGCACGAGCGGCCGGAATATGACGAAGAACATCAGGACAACCCCGGCGCCACACCATGCCCCGATGACGGTAGAGGTGGAAAAGCGTTCGCTGAGGGCGCCGGTGGCCAGGATCGCGGTGCCCTGGGCGATCTGGATGCCGCTGTTCATGACGCCGAACGCCCGGGCCCGGTATTCGGTGGGAAGCACGCTCTTGAACAGCGCCTGAGCGGCGGGCAGCAGCAGCGACATGACCACGCCGGAGGCGGTGACCAGGAGCAGCACGCCGGCGAGCGGCGGGTCGAGCAGCGCGGGGACCAGCGTGAGGGGGGCCAGGATCGCCAGGGGGCGGATCAGCCGGGTCCTGGTACGCGAGCGCAGCAGCCGGGTCAGTATCAGGCCGCCGATGGCGACACCAAGCGGGTTCGCGGCCATGATGAGCCCCTGTGCCGCGCCGCCGCCGTCGATTTCGGACGCCCAGGCCGCCGCCAGGCCCTCCGGAACGATCACGAAGGTGACCGTTGCGAAGGTTATGAGCGCGATGGCCCGCATCACCGGGTCGCCGAAGACGACGGCGTACCCTTGTCCAGTCTCCCGCCACAGGCCAAGGCGGTGGGTGGCCCCCAGTGTCGCGGGCCGGAGCTTGACGTAACGGCGCAGCAGGAACGCCGAGCCGACGAAGGTACCGGCGTTCAGCAGCAGCGCGGCATGCGGGTTGTAGCCGGCGATCATTCCTCCGGCGGCGTACCCGAAGACCTGGGCCAGGTGGAAGATGGCGTTGTTGAAGGCTATGCCGAGCGGGTACAGGTCGCCGGTCAGGATGTGCGGGAGCTGAGAGGAACGGGCGGCCTCGAACGGTGGGGCGAACAACCCACTGGCGAACAGCAGCACCAGCAGGACCGCCACAGGCACTCCGGGGATCGCGATCAGCCCGATGAGCGCCGCTCTGACCAGATCGCAGAAGATCATCACTGAGCGCGAGGGATACCGTTCGGCCACTGCAGCGAGTAAGGGCCCTGCGGTGAGCCACGGCAGATACCCCACGGCGAAGGCCGCTGCCGAGGCCAGCACTGAGCCGGTGCGATCGAAGACCAGCAGCGCTACCGCGGCCTTGCACAGATAGTCCCCGATCCAGGAGAGCACGCTCGCGGTGAAGACTGCGCGGTACTCCACCAGAACGAACAGATCCCGATAGCCCGCCAGCCGTTCCTCATCCGTCGCCGGACGCCTCATCAATTCTCCGCAACGCGCTCATGAAGAGGGCCGGCTCACCGCCGAAGGCTGTGTGCCGGCCGCTGTCAGCTCATCGTGGATCAATCCCAGACGGTGTCCTTGCGGGTCATGAAGCACCTCCCTCTGCTCTTCGGCATGCTGATCGCTCAGTATCCCAAGCGACTAGATCATATAGTTATATGTTCCATCTTTTCGGCAACCGTCGAATGTCTCCGTCCTCGTGGCCAAAGCCCCAAACGGTAAAGGTGTTGCTCGCCCTCAGCGACCGGAGCGATCAACGGTGAGGGCATATCCCTCCTGGTAGTGGTTCTGGTGGACATGTGCTTGTTGCCGGGCGGAGTGGTAGCGCAAGTGCCTGGCTCCCGATCCGGCGGAGTCCAGCTCGACTGGTCCAAAAGCGGTGATCGACAGCTCCCGCGTCCGGGCGCTCAAGGACGGCCCATAACCGGGCCGAGCCTGGTCGCCTGCGTATCCGCTGGGAGGTCCGTTACGACATCCACGGGGCATACATGACGCTTGCTGAGGCGATCATTTGCCGGCGACGCCTCGTCCGATGATCTTTCTGTGGGATCTCTTTAGCGTCGCTACGCTTTCGTCTCCGGCCCTCGCCCTTTAGCGGGCGTCAGAGCATTCCGGCCTCCGACTGGAGCAGGACGGAGAGAGCGTCGGGGTCTGCTGAGGTGACGCCCTTCGCGGCGAACCAGGTGGCTACGTTCCGGGCGTCCCGGTCGAGGAACTGCGGGCCCGTGGGATGGGAGATCACGTCGACGATTTGCGGGAGGTCGATGATGACCAGCCTGCCCTCGCGGACCAGCAGGTTGTACGCCGACAGGTCGCCGTGAGCCAGACCCTCCCTGGCCAGGATGACCAGCGCCTCCACCAGTTGCGTCCAGAGGTCGTCCAGGTCATCCGAGACGTTGGCGAGGCGGGGTGCCGCGTAGCCGTCCGAGGTGCCAATGAATTCTTGGAGGATCTCGGTGCCCATGATCTGTACCGGATAGGGAACCGGCAGGCCGAGCTTGGTCAACCGACACAAAGCGCCGAACTCGGCCGCCGCCCACTGACCGGCAATGAGCTGCTTGCCGAAGGCGGTCCGGTTGGCCATGGCGCGATTCATGCGGCTTTCGCGGGTGCTGCGGCCTTCCAGATAGCCGGCGTCTCGGTGGAACAACCGGTGCTCCGCTGAGCGGTAGCGCTTGGCGGCCAACAGGCAGACCCGGTCGGTGTCCGGCACGCCGCGGGAGAGCAGGTGGACGTCGGCTTCCTTGCCGGTCTTGAGGATGCCCAGCTCGGTGTCCACGGCGGCGAGCTCGGTGACGAGCCAGTCCGGGTGCGGCTTCGGGCCACGCTCGGTGGGCGTGCTCTGGTCCCAGGTCGACCAGCGGTCGCCTACGGGTGGTCCGTCGTCGACGGGGGCGCTGTCGAGCCATTCGAGATCGTCGGCGTCGAGGGCGTACTTGCCCCGGCGGCGGGGCGAGGAGTGCTTGGGCACGGCGGGATTTCTCCAGAAATGAGGCCCACCGGCGCAGCGATCAGCTTGGCGAGATCCCGGTGGGGAGGTCAGAGGACGCGGAAAACGGCACGCGAACAGTCATCGTCATCACGGTCTCGACCTCCTTCCACGTACGCCTTGCGATCAGCTTGATCGAGTATGGCGAGCCCGATCCGCAGGGCGCAACCGAATAATCGCCGCCTGCTCGGCAGAGGCGCGGCTGAACGTCAGCGGGGCGCCAACCCCGGCAGGGCATCCAGCTGAACGTCAGCGGGGCACCTGCCTCGTAGGGCGCCCACCCCCGTAGGGCACCCGCCTCCGCAGGGCGTCCACCCCCGCAGGGCACCCATCCCGCCCTGCCGTCATCCTGACCTCCGCTCCAGGGCGGGATAACCAGGTGAAGCCGTTCCTCGTCGCTTGTACGGTTCGGGCATGCGGCGATGTGGAGAGTGCTCCTCCTGGGAGCTGGCCGGTGCTCCGGAGTGCGTCCGGTGCGCCCGGCTGGTGGACCTGATCGTCGAGGACGGCTGGCGGGCGTTCCTGGAGCGGGAGTTCGGTCCGACAGAGCGGTCCGGGGAGCGGCCCGACAAGCGATCCGGGGAGCGGTCCGACGAGTGGCCCGGGCAGCACGTCATCACCCAGCGGTCCGAGGAGAAGCGGTCCGACGAGCGGGCCATCGCCGAGATGGTGGTCGACGAGCCCGACAGGCACCCATGGCGTGTGGTTGACGCGGCCTACGACCGCCTCACCTGCCCCGAATGCGGTGGTCGGCTGAGCAGGGGTCCGGCCGGGTGTGGGCCGTGTGACGTGGCCAATGGCTTCCGTTATGTCGCGATCGAGATCGATCGGCCGGGAGTCGCGCCTGGGAACGAGCACGCGTTGCGCGTCAACGTGTCCGTGGTGCGCAGGCCTTATGGGACCTCGGCGGTTGAACTGCTGGCGCGGCGGCTCTTGCTGCCGATCCTGCTCGAAGGGCGGCTGCCCACGACGCGGCAGGCCCAGGCGGCACGCGCCATGCTCAACAACGGTGCCAGCGCGGAGGAGTATGACGCGTTCATCCACCGCAGCTGGGGGTGCGACGTCAGCGGATGAACGTGTCCAGATCGAGGTCGATGTCCACGGGGAAACCGATGTCGGCCTTCAGGCGGCCGCGATGGATACCAGTGGGCACATAGGTCTGGACCGCCGGCTCGAGCTCGAAGGTGTAGACGATGGGCTTGCCGTCTTCTTCCATTTCCACGCGCCACAAGTGCCTGATGCCGGCAGCAGCGTATTTGAGGGGCTTGGTCGTCCGGTCGCGTTCCCTCGACTCGTCGGAAACCACCTCGATGACCAGGTGGACGTCCTCCGGCTTGAAGGACGTAACGGCGAGGGTGGCCAGCGCGGACCGCTCCACGAGGAGAACGTCAGGTTCGGGACGCTGCCGTAGGCCCAGCGTCACCGTCATCTCACGGGCGACCATGAGACCGGGCGGGGGCCTATGCCCAGAGTGCGGTCAGAGAGCAGATTTATGACGAGCATGTGGAAGCCCGTCTGCGGAGGCCTGAAGATGAGTGACCCGTCGATCAGCTCGACGTGCCTGGGCGTGTCAGGGGGGCAGGTGATCGAGCATGTCGGCGGTCCACCCGCCGGAGGGGCCCGGATAGAACCACTCGGGAAGTGCCGTGGTCATCGCGTCAACCTCTCGACGGATCACTGAGTGACGTCATCGTGCCACGCCAAGTGACCGTCAGGACGGGTCTTTGTGCTCCCGCATGGTCTTGCGATAGAGCTCGTCGATCTCGTCGAGCGGGTCCGGGGGGCGGCGGCGGGCCTCGATCTCCAGCTCCGTGCGGGAGTGGAGGTCGTCGATTCCGGTCGAGGCGTGCTGGAGCTGGTCGCCGAGGAGGTCGGCGCGGATGCGGGCGCACATGGCGGTCAGCTTGGCCTGGTGCTCGCGTAGGCGATTGAGCGTGACGTGGTCGACGTACGGCGAGGCGCGGCGTTGCTGGGCGTACATGGCGAGTTGCCCGTCGTGCACGTCGGCCTGCGCGGACAGGTCGGCCAGGAGCTGAGGGAGGTCGCCGAGGCCCCAGCCCTGGCGTTGGGCCTGTTCGACGGCCTGGCGGGTGATCGAGACCTCGCGGCGCAGGTCGAGGCGGAGGCGTTCGACCTCCCCGGCGTCGCCGGTGCCCATGGCGTTGACGTGCGTGGTCAGCTGGGTCGCCGCCTGCCTGGCCTTGATCGCCGCCTTCTGGCCCAGCTTGACCAGGAAGTAGATGCCGACGCCGGCCACCAGGCCGAGGAAGCACAGGATCGCCAGGATGATGAGAAGGACCTCGGCGATCGTCCCCACCTCCCGCTGGCTGTCGAGCGCTGACTGCTGACCGCTGAACGGTCGCTGCTTAGAGGATAGTGCGAGCGCGGGGCGGGTGCGTGACCAAGGAGGCTCCCTGTAGCGATGCAGGCTTCCCAAGCGGGCCCCGAATAGCGATGCAGGCTCCTCAAGCGGGCCCCCGCGTAGCGATGCAGGCTCCGGGAGCAGCCATGCGGGCTCTGCGTTACCAAGCAAGCTCTTGATTGTTGTCGCCGGTGCGTGATTCAGTTCACGTACCGCGAAGGAGCCACGCATGCTTGACGGCAAGGTAGTGCTCATCACCGGCGGCGCCAGGGGCATGGGGGCCGCGACGGCCCGCCGCTGCGTCGCGGCCGGGGCGACCGTAGTGATCACCGATGTCCTGGTGGAGGACGGCACCGCCACCGCAAAAGACCTCGAATTGCGATTTATCCCGCACGACGTGACAAAGCAGGATCAGTGGGCTGATGTGGTCGAGGAGGTCCTGGACGGATACGGCCGGATCGACGGGCTGGTCAACAACGCGGGCATCGCCCGCTCGGCGCTCCTGGAGCAGTACACGCTCGACGACTTCGAGCGCGTGCTCAAGGTGAACCTCGTCGGTGTCTTCCTCGGGCTCAAATCGGTGGTCGCGCCGATGCGCGCCTCAGGCGGCGGGTCGATCGTGAACCTGTCGTCGGCGGCCGGCCTGACGGCGCTGCCCGGCACCGGCGGCTACGGTGCGTCCAAATGGGGTGTCCGCGGCCTCACCAAGATCGCCGCGATCGAGTATGCCCCCCACCGGATCAGGGTCAACTCCGTACATCCCGGGATGATCGTCACCCCCATGACGCTCCGGCACGGCGCGGTCTCGGGCGAGGGCGCGTTCCCGCTGGCCGCGGCCGGGCGGTGCGGTGAGCCCGAGGAGGTGGCGGAGGCCATCGCGTTCCTGCTGTCCGACGCCGCCTCGTACGTCACGGGCGCCGAGCTGGCGGTGGACGGCGGCTGGACGGCGGGCGAGACCGCCATGCTGCCGCGGACGAAGGCTGAGTGAACGATGGCGATGCTCCTGCGGACGGAGGCTGAGTGAACGATGGCGATCGACGAGGTCACCAGGGCGGTCATCGACGCGATGACGGCGGTCTTCCCCAAGGTGGGCACCGAGGTGATGGACGCCGTCGAGGCCCGGCGGATCCTGGCCGAGATGCCCCAGCCGGAGGCGGAGCCGTACAAGGTGGGCCGGGTGGAGAACCGGATGGCCGGGGACCTGCCTGTGCGCGTCTACTGGCCGCCGACGGAGCGAGAGGCGCGGCCGGTGGTCGTGTACTTCCACGGTGGCGGGTTCACGCTCTGCACTCTGGACACGCACGACCCCGTCTGCCGCCTGATCTGCGCGGATGCCGACGTGATCGTGGTGTCCGTCGACTACCGGCTGGCGCCGGAGCATCCGTATCCGGCCGCTGTCGAGGACGCCTACGCCGCGACCCGCTGGGTGTACGAGCACGCCCGGGAGCTGGGCGCGGATCCCGGCAGGCTGGTGGTCGCCGGTGACAGCGCGGGCGGGAACCTGGCGACCGTGACCTGCCTGAAGGCCAGGGACGAGGGCGGCCCGCCGATCGCGCTGCAGGTGCTGGTCTATCCCGTCACCGACGCCGCCCAGGACGCGCCCTCGCACGCGGAGAACGCTGAGGGATATTTCCTGACCGCGGCGCACATGCGGTGGTACTGGGACTGCTACCAGCCCGACCAGGCCAGGCGCGGCGAGCCGTACAGCTCGCCGATCAACGCGGACGTGAGCGGGCTGCCGCCCGCGCTGGTGATCACGGCGGAACACGATCCGCTGCGCGACGAGGGCGAGGCGTACGCGGAGCGGCTGCGCGCGGCCGGGGTGGACACGCTGAGCGTGCGTTATGCCGGGATGTTCCACGGGGCCTTCGGGCTGGGCGCCATGCTGCCCGCCGCCAAGGAGGCCGAGGAGCGGGTCTGCGCCACGATCAAGGAGCGGGTGGGGTAAAAGATGCCTTATGCCGATTTAGGGCAGGACATTCGGCTCTTTTATACCGACGACGGCAAGGGGGACGGGCCGCCGCTGCTGCTCGTGCACGGCTGGGGCACGGACTCCCACCAGTGGTCCTGGCACATCGACGCGCTCGCCGGCAAGCATCGGGTGATCGCGGTGGACCTGCGCGGGCACGGCTACTCCTCCGTGCCCGACGAGGGCAACACGCCGCGCGAGATGGCCGCCGACCTCGCCGCGCTGCTGGACGGGCTCGCCATCCCCGAGGCGATCGCGATCGGCCACTCCATGGGCGGGCAGGTCGTCTCCATCCTGGCCGTCGAGCATCCGGACAAGGTACGCAAGCTGGTCGCCCTCGATCCCGGCTACGGCATCACGGCGGACGTCGCGAGGACCTTCCCGGAGACGATCGCCGCGCTGCGCGGCCCGCACGCGCACGCCGCCGCCGAGCAGCTCGACGCGTGGTGCACCAACGCCGCCACCCCGGCCGTCATCAGGCGCTGGCACAAGCGCCGGCTGTACGGCATGGCGCCGCACGTGCTGCTCCAGGCGTTCGAGGCCATGTTCACCGAGCCCGACGCGATCGGGATGCGGCCGGCGAGCGACGACTACCTGGCCCGCAGGGAGTGCCCGGTGCTGTCGATCTGGTCCGACCCAGAACGCGCGGCCTGGGAGGCGGGGCTGTGCAAGCATCCGGCCTCGAAGGTGGTGTGCTGGGAGGGCTCCAGCCACCGGCTGCACGAGGAGCGCCCCGGCGAGTTCCTCCTCGTCCTGCGCCGCTGGTTACGGACCTCCTGATCCGTCCTGCGCCGCCGGTTACCGACCTCCCGATCCGTCCCGTGCCGCTGGTTGCGGGCCTCCTGACCGCTACGGGCTTCCTGAGGTCCGTTTGGCCCGGCGGGCGGCGCGGTAGCGGCGTACTCTCCTGATCGTCCACCAGGCGAGCAGGGCCAGCGCCAGCAGCGCGACGATGACCAGCAGGGGCAGGAACACCGCGATCAGGCTCATACCGAGCGATCCGACGTCCTCCACCGTGCTGGCCACGGGCGCGCCCACGCCGCCCGTCCCCACGTTGATCATCGGACGGGCCGTCGCCTTCAGCGCGTGTACGGCCAGCGCCACCAGGATGCCCAGCAGCCAGCCCGCCCACGGGTGCTCGGTCATCCAAGTCGAGTGGTCCAGCTCCGCCGCCGCGTTCGTGGCGCTGAAGACCACGCCGCCGGCCGCCGGTCGTACGGCCGTCTGTATGGCGTCGTTGATGCTGTCGACGGCCGGGACCTTGTCGAGCACCATCTCCGCGACCAGCAGCACCGCGATGATGGCGAGCACGCCCCAGTTGGACAGCCACGCGTAGCCGTCGGGCAGCTTCACCTTGTCGGTGAAGTTCGCCACGATGCCCACCACGAGGAGCGGGATATAGGCGTTCAGGCCGGCGGCGGTGGACAGCCCGAGCCCTGTCAGTGCGGCGAACATGTTTCTAGTCTGCCCGGGCCGCCTCGTCCATGAGGCGCGGCAGAGCGGATCCGGTGAACTCGGCGACCGCCCGCTCGTACTTCTCCATGCCCCACGACCAGAAGTCGAAGTCGATGCTCTGGTTGGCGCCGTCCTGGATCGAGGCCCACAGCGTCCAGCCGTACTTGGACATGAGCCCGAGCAGCCGCGCTCGCGCGATCTTGTGGCGCAGGTGGCGGCCGTAGTAGGCCGTGACGAGCTCTTCCAGCAGGTCCAGGGACAGGTCCGACTCGCTCCAGATGTTGCCGAGCTCGAAGCAGGGGTCGTTGTTGCCGGCGTACTCGTAGTCGATCAGCCAGAGCCGCTCGCCGTCGTCGATGATGTTGCCGGGCAGCAGATCGTTGTGACACGGGACCCGCCCCACATCCCGAATATCCAGACATTTCCGGATCCGCTCGACCTCGGGCATGAAGTCGAGATATTTCGTCGGAAGGCGGTATCCGCGGCTCTGGACGATCTCCAGATACCCCCGCTGAATCTCGAACATGTCGAAGTCCCGCTCGAACCGAGGCCCCGCGTGCAGCCGCCCGCACACCTCGGCCAGCCGCCGCAGGTTCGCCGGATCGCGCAGATCGGCCTCCGTGAACGTCCGGCCCGGCAGGAAACCCACGATCAGCACCCCGAGCTCCGGCAGATAGCCGTGCACCGGCGCCCCCACCCCGATCCGCGCGGCGGCCAGCGAGCAGGAGTGCTCGACGTCCCGGTCGATCGCCAGCAGCGATCCCTCGCTGGCCGACACCCGCGCCACGTAGGCCCCGCCGGGAACGGTCACCTTGTAGTTGTGGTTGGTCAGCCCGCCGGGCAGCTCCTCGACGGAACGCGGCACGCCGGACAGCAGGGGGATGCGGTCGAGGATCTCGGTCATCAGAACCACCCGTGGATTCCCCGGCGTTCGCGCCGGGGAGGAATCGGGAGCGTGAAGGTTCTCAGGGGCCTGAGTGTGTCCTGAGGTTCACCGTTCAATGGTGGTCTCCTGACTCGTGGTGTAGCCGTAGCCGTCGGCTCTTTGGAGCAGGCGGATGTGTTTGTGGTTGATGCCTTGGCGGGTGCCGGTCGCGGTGGTGATGTTGAAGGAGCCTGTGGTGCGGACGGCGACGCGTCCGGTGTGGACTCCGGTGTTCTTGCCTGTGGCGAGGGTGGCGCGAACGAGGTCGCCGGTGGCGAACCCGTGGATGTGCTTGATGCGGGGAAGTCGCAGGCGGGGGAACCCGTACCGGTCGGTGCGGGTTCGGCTGTAGCGGCCGCGTCCGGTGGCTTTGATGACTAGGACGCGTCCCGGCCATCCGGTCACCTGCGCGAGTTCGCCGACGTGCAGGGCGTCCAGGGTGTGGGACTTCGGCGCGTTCGTGCGGGAGCGGTTCCACTGGGTACGCCCGCCCGAACTGGTGGTCACGGGCAGAGTCGTCTCTGTGAGCGCCCGCCACAGCGCCCAGCGGGTGGCGTTGACCGCTGCGGCGTCCCGGAGCGTGGCCTTGGCCTGCTGGAGGATGCGCGCCAGCAGTGTGGGCTTGCTTCGCAGGAACTCTTCGGCGGGCGTGGTGTTCTTTGCCTGGTTGCAGGCCCGGCACGCCAATGTCAGGTTGGAGATCCGGTTAGAGCCGCCGGGCGCTTTGGGGTGGATGTGCTCGATCTGCAACGGTGTACCCGCCGTGCCGCAGTACGCGCAGGTGCGGCCCCATTTTTCCAGGAGGTATTGGCGGACTTCGTATCCGGCCAGTGTGCCCTGCTGGTATTCGGTGCCTTCTAGCGGCTTGCCCGCTGAGATGGCGTGGGTGTCGAAGGCGACGCGTTCGACGTGGATGGCGCGCACGGGTGCCCACCGCCGCAGCCGGGCCACCCACGACATGGTGGTGTCCACGCGGTGCCGCAGGGACGGCGCGAGCCAGCCCTGGGGCCTGGTGCGGTTGCGGAATCGAGGAGCGCGGTAACGCAGCTTGCGCGACCGCCTGCCGCGCCGGTAGTTGGAGCGAGCGGTGAGCTTGTCACCGATCGCCGCGCCCCGGTGGTCGAGTTGAATGCTGTACTTCCCGGTACGGCTTGCGTCGCGTGCGGTGAAGACGGCGATGCCGGTGTGCCTGGAACCGGGGTCGAGGCCGACCTGCACGCCGGCAACCGTGGAGTCGGCCAGCGCGCGGTCGATCAGGCGGATGACGAACGGGGTGCGCCGGACCACCACCGCCCGGCCCGCTTTGAGGAACTGCCGGGCCCGGCCGGGCCGGCAGGGCTGCAACGGTTTTCCGTCGCGATCGAGCACGAAAACGTGTGGGTCTGTAAGGACCCTTCCGCCCTTCCCGGACTGCTCCGGGTCGGGGTGACGCCCGCCGCCCGGTGCGCTACGGCGGATCTCCCCTCGCCCAACTTCCACACCGGGTGCGCGGCCTGCCGCGCGTCCGTGAGCCGTTTCGTGCCCACCCTCGGGCGTGTCTGCTCCCACGGATTCCAGAGCAGCGAACTGAGGAAGCATTCGCTGGTGGGTCTGCGGTCCTGCGTGAAAGGTAGCCATCTGGATCACACCTCCAACGGTGATGACTAGGGCTGGTCAACGCGGGGCTTCAAAGCACCTGACGGCACCTCAAGCCCCCTCCATCAGGAGGGGATCGTTGACGGTCGATGCTAGCGCCGACACCGTTCCTAAAGACTGAGCGGGAGTGGGCCCTGTTGTCAGGGTTTATGCTCAGCCGCGCGCCCCGAACGGTGGTGGGCGTGCTGGTTGCCCGCGTTGTGGCTGTGTCCGGGCGGCGCGGATCGTGTCTGTGCTCCGGGGGTGCGGGCGGGGTCCCTCACGCCCAAGAGCACCCGGTTCGGCCTGGACGCTCCGATGCCCGCGACGATCGCTCTGGTCGTCGCGGGGCGGTGTCGTCCGTCGCCGGATCGCATGGCCTTGGGCGCGCCTGCCGATCGCGATGCTCGCGGCATCGTGCCGGCTGGTCTTACGGTTGTTGGAAGTGAGGGGCTGTTGCCAGAGCTGCGCCCCCCACTTGGAGGTGTGGGCCGGGTCCACCGCGATGATCGCGATGCCGCTCTCCTGGGCCATGCTGGACACCGCCCACGCCTGGCTGGAATGCTCCAGCCCAGCACGACAGCGCGCCGCCAGATCCCGCGAGGCCAGCGCGCCGAGATGCGCGCCCACCAGCCGCAGCACCTGCTCATCGCGCGGTGTCAAACCCTTGAGCCGGTCCCGGATCGCCACCCCGGACGGCCCCGCAGCGACAAACGGCGCAGAGATCGGCCGCAGCGCTTAGCCATGCGCGCCGGGCGGGCACAATGGCCCGCCAAACGGCGACCATGCCAGTGGGCGCACCACGACGTCACCGCCTCCACCGGGAAAGCCGACCGGTACGCCCGCATGACCCGCACCTCCCGACTTTCACAGACAGTGACCGTGAGATTACCAGCATTTGGCTGCGTCGGGTAGAACATATGAGCGATACGTGAACGCCACTCGCCGCTCACAACCCATGCACGACATCACGACCGACATTCGGGGCCGGTAGCCGCACGGCAGGCCGGACCGTGCGTGAGGCCGGCGAACGAAAACAACGCCGCGCCCGGCGGGGTCCGGCGATCCGGGCTTGAATCCAGTAACCGTGTCGTGCGACTGGTATGCGAGATCCCGGGCCGCACCGGCCTCCATAGGACTCACACAATCGCACTTGCATCTACCCACTCGATCTTAAAGATGAACAGTTGGATGCCCTCTAAACGGTCTAGACCTTTTAGTGTAGCCTCGCCCGCATGAGCGACTCGGCCCGCATCGTGATCATCGGCGGCGGCGTGGGCGGCGCCTCCGTCGCCTACCACCTGACCCAGCTCGGCGAACGCGACGTCCTCCTGCTGGACCGCGACGAGCTGACCAGCGGCTCGACCTTCCACTCCGCGGGGCTCGTCGGCCAGCTGCGCGCCGACCCCACGCTGACCAGGATGAACCAGTACTCGGTGGAGCTCTACCGCACGCTCGACGCCGGCTGGACGGAGTGCGGCGGCATCAAGCTGGCCGGCACGCCGGAGCGGATGGCCGAGATCCGCCGCCAGATCGGCTGGGCGCGTACGTTCGGGCTGCCGCTGGAGGAGATCTCCGTAGCCGAGGCGGTCGAGCTGTTCCCGCTGATGGATCCTTCGGGCGTCGTCGGCGCGGCGTACCTGCCCACCGACGGGCAGATCGACCCCTCCGCCCTCTGCTACGCGCTGGCCGCGAAGGCCCGCGAGGGCGGCGCCCGCGTCAGGACCAGGACCCGCGTGCTCGGCATCGACACCGAACGCGGCCGGGTCACGCGCGTACGCACCGACCAGGGTGACATCGACTGCGAGGTGGTCGTCAACTGCGGTGGCATGTTCGCCGCCGAGATCGGCCGGATGGCCGGGGTGCGGATCCCGATCGTGCCGATGTCGCACCAGTACGTGGTCACCGACGCCTTCCACGAGCACACCGGCCTGCCGACGCTGCGCGACCCCGACCTGCTCGTCTACTACCGGCAGGAGGTGCAGGGCCTGGTCATGGGCGGTTACGAGCGTACCTGCGCCCCCTGGACGGCGAGCGAGACCTCGTACGACGCCATCCCGGCCGACTTCAATGGCCGCCTGCTCGCCGAGGATTGGGACCGATTCACCGAAATTTCGGAGAATTCGCGGATCCGTGTGCCGGCCATGGCCGACGTCGGCATCCGCAAGATGATCAACGGCCCGGAGGCGTTCACCCCCGACAACGAGTTCTGCCTGGGCGAGACGGAGGTCGGCGGGTTCTTCGTGGCGGCCGGGTTCTGCGCGCACGGCATCGCGGGCGCCGGCGGCATCGGCAGGGTGATGGCCGAGTGGATCGTCGAGGGCGAGCCCGCCATGGACGTCTGGCACATGGACATCCGCCGCTTCGGCCGCCAGTACCGCTCCCCGTCCTACACCCTCGCCCGCGCGGTCGAGAACTACGAGACCTACTACGACATCCGCTACCCCGGCCATGAGCGTTCGGCGGGCCGCCCGCTCAAGGTCTCCCCGGCGTACGGCTGGCACGCCGCGCACGGCGCCGAGTTCGGCGAGAAGGCGGGCTGGGAGCGGGTCAACTACTACCGGTCGAACGAGCCGGACCAGCCGAACGCGCCGGACCTGGCGAGCGGGCGGGACAACGGCGACGGGCGGAACAGCGGCGACGGGCGGGACGGTGGCGATGAGCGGCCCCAGGGGTGGGCCGGGCGGCTGTGGTCGCCCGCGATCGGGGTCGAACACCGGGCCGTGCGGGAGACGGCGGGCCTGTTCGACGAGACCTCGTTCGCCAAGATCGAGGTCTCCGGGCCGGACGCCGCCGAGCTGCTCGAATGGGTCTGCGACAACCGCGTCGCCCGTCAGGTGGGCGCGGTGACGTACACGCAGGCGCTCAACCGGCGCGGCGGCATCGAGTGCGACTTCACCGTGACCAGGCGGGCCGAGGACGAGTTCCTCATCGTGACCGGCACCGCGTTCGGTTCGCACGATCTGGGCTGGCTGCGCAAGCAGGCCGCGCTCAGGGGCGCCAATGTGCGGATCGCCGACGTGACCGGCCAGTACGCCTGCTTCGCCCTGTGGGGGCCGCGCGCCCGCGACATCCTCGGGTCGCTCACGCCCGACCCGCTGGCCTTCCCGTTCATGTCGGTGCGGGAGATCACCGTGGGCGACGTGCCGGTGCTGGCGCTGCGGGTGACGTTCGTGGGGGAGCTGGGCTGGGAGCTGTACTGCTCCAGCGAGTACGGCCTGGCGCTCTGGCAGGCGCTGTGGCGGGCCGGGCAGCCGTACGGGCTGCGGGCCGGCGGCTACCGGGCCATCGACAGCCTGCGCCTGGAGAAGGGCTACCGCGTCTGGGGCGCCGACATCGGGCCCGAGACCACGCCGTACGAGGCGGGGCTGGGCTTCTGCGTCAAGCTCGACAAGGACTTCCTCGGCAAGGACGCGCTCGACCCCCACCCCGAGCGCCGGCTGCGCTGCCTGACGCTGGAGCCGGGGGCGATCGCGCTCGGCAACGAGCCGGTGCGCCTGGACGGCCAGGTCGTGGCCCGGATCACCTCGGGCGGTCACGGCTACACGGTCGGCTCGCCGATCGCCTACGCGTATCTGCCCGTGGGGCCGGGCGTCAAGGTCGAGGTCGAGGTGGAGGGCGCCTGGGTGACCGGGACCGTCGTCAGCGACCCGCTCTTCGACCCGGCGGGGGAGCGGGTGCGCTGAGACCGCCGCGGGCCGAGCGTGAGCCAAGGTCGCCGCCGGCCGAGGGAGCGGTGAGGCCGCTGCGGACCGAGATGCGCACCCGGTCGGAGCGGAACAGGTCGCGGGCGAACTCCACCGGCTCCCCGGCCGCCGCGTAGGCGGTGCGTTCGATCAGCATGAGCGGAGTGCCCGGCTCGACGTCCAGCTCGGCGGCCTCGTCGGACCTGGCGATGACCGGGTCGAGGTGCTCGACGGCGGTGTGCGGCTCCAGGTCGTAGCGGGTGGCCAGCAGGGCGTAGAGCGACCCGCCGAGATCCTCCTCCAGGAAGCCGGGCAGCGCGGGGAAGAAGGAGCGTTCGAGCGCCACCGGCGACTGCCCGGCCGAGCGTACCCGGGCGACGTGGTGCACCGGCTCGCCCACGGTGACCTCCAGCGCGGCGGCGACGGAGCGGGGCGCGGGGACGGTCGTGGCGACCAGCACTCTGGCCTCGGCCTGGAGATGGGCCCGCCGCATCTGCTCGGTGAACCCCGCCAGCCCCGTCAGATCGCACTCGACGCGCGGGTCGGCGACGAACGCGCCACCCGACCTGCCCGGCGTCCTGACCAGGACGCCGTCGTGCTCCAGCGTCGCCAGCGCCTGCCTGAGCGTCATCCGGCTCACGCCCAGGCGCGCCGACAGCTCCCGCTCGCCCGGGAGCCGGTCGCCGGGCTCCATCTCGCCGCTGCCGATGGACTCCAGCAGCCACCGCTCGATCTGCACGTGCGCGGGGACACCGGTGCCGCGCTCGACCTCGGGTGTCCCGACCACACGCGCATCGTAGCCGGTCACGCCGACAGCCTGGTCACGTCGACAGAGCGGTCAATCTGGACAGCCGCTCCACCGCGTCGGCGAACTCGCTCACCATCTCGTAGACCACCTCACGAGCGGGCTTGACCTGGTCGAGCTGCCCGACGACCTGCCCGACGAAGTAGTTGGCCAGCTCGACGGCCCCCGGTTCGCCGCGCTCGGCGGCCATGCCGATGCGGGCCATCGCGGCCTCGGCCACGAGCATCTGCAGCGGCATCCCGAGCGGGCCGGGGCTCTCCGGCCCGGAGTCCCACTCCTCGGTCCAGGCCGACTTGAGCTGCCTGGCCGGCTTGCCGGTACGCGACCTGGACCGGACCGTGTCGAGCGACGAGGCGGCCAGCATCTTCCGCTTCACCGAGGGCGCCGTCTCCGCCTCCTCGGTGGTCAGCCAGACCGACCCGCACCACACGCCTTCGGCGCCGAGCGCCATCGCCGCCGCCATCTGCCGCCCCGAGGCGATGCCGCCCGCCGCCAGCACGGGCACCGGGGCGACCGCGTCCACGACCTGCGGCACCAGCACCATGGTGGCGATCTCGCCGGTGTGCCCGCCCGCCTCGGTGCCCTGCGCCACGATCAGGTCCGCGCCCGCCGCCACCTGCCGGTGGGCGTGCTCGACGGTGCCGACCAGCGCGGCCACCGGCGCGCCCGCCGCCCTGGCCTTGGCCACCATCTCCGGCGGGGGCGGGCCGAGCGCGCTGGCGATCAGGCTGATCGGATGCTTGAGCGCCACGTCGATCAGCCCGGTCGCGCCCGCCGCCGTCACCCGCCTGCCGAACTCGTCCGTCGAGGCGGCCACCGGCTGTGGCGGAGCGTTCACGCCGTACTTGGACAGCAGGTGCGTGACGAAGTCGCGGTGCCGTTCGGGGATGAAGTCGGTCAGATGGGCGTCGAGATCGAGCGCCGACGCGTCGAGCTTGCCGGGCACCAGCACGTCGACACCGTACGGGCGGCCGTCCACGCGCTCGTCGATCCAGGTGAGCTCGGTGTCGAGTTGGTCGGGGGTGTAGGCGACCGCGCCCAGGACGCCGAAGCCACCCGCGTTGGTGACCGCGGCCACCACGTCGCGGCAGTGGCTGAAGGCGAACAACGGGAACTCGACGCCGAGACGTTCGCAAATGGCGGTCCGCATGGTCCGACGCTAACCGCCAGAAGGTTGTTCGGTCTACAGCTTGGGTGGTCCAGGTCAGGAGGCGGTGGCCTGCCGGTCCAGGGCCAGCGACATGCCCGGCGTGTGCCAGCCCAGCGCGGGATCGTAGCTACGCACCAGCTTGGCGGGCACGCCCGCGACCACACTGTGGTCGGGGAACTCGCCGCGTACGACCGCGCCGCCCGCCACCACGCACTGACGGCCGATCCTGGTGCCGGGCAGGATGATCGCGCCCGCCCCGAGCCAGGAGCCCGCGCCGATCGATACCGGACTGTTGCGCGGCCACTGCCGGCCGATCGGTGTCTCCGGGTCGTCGTAGACGTGGTTCTGGTCGGTGATGTAGACGTACGGACCGGTGAAGACGTGCTCGCCGATGTCGATCGACTGGTGGGCCACGATGTGCGAGCCCCGGCCGATCGAGCAGCCGCCGCCGATCCGCAGGATCGAGTCCGGGCCCAGGTCGACGCCGGGGCCCATGCCGCAGGACAGCGACACGCGCTCACCGATCAGCGTGTGGTCGCCGATCTCGATCCACCGCTCGCCGAAGATCGCGCCCGGCGGGAAGGCGATGCTGACACCGTCGCCCAGATGCCGGAATCTGGTGCCGCCCGGACTGGCGGGAGTGATCGCTCCAGCCGCGCGGATCGCCTTGTAGGCACGGTGAATCAGCGCGCCCGTCGCCCGCCGTACTAATGACATAGGGCCCAAAGTTACCGCTAGGTCATGCCGTTCGGGCATGTCGGGGGCGTTCTTTGATATCCTGAGAGCCCGTGGACGCTTCGACCACACATCGACCCACGGGAGCCCCTTTGCGCAGCGCATCGCAAACCAAGCATCTATTCGTCACCGGCGGTGTCGCCTCCAGCCTAGGGAAGGGGCTCACCGCCTCCAGCCTGGGCCGTCTGCTCAAGGGACGCGGTCTCCGGGTCACCATGCAGAAGCTCGACCCCTACCTCAACGTGGACCCCGGGACGATGAACCCGTTCCAGCACGGCGAGGTCTTCGTCACCGACGACGGATCCGAGACCGACCTCGACGTCGGCCACTACGAGCGGTTCCTCGACACCGACCTGCACGGTTCGGCGAACGTCACCACCGGCCAGGTCTACTCCAACGTCATCGCCAAGGAGCGGCGCGGCGAATACCTGGGCGACACGGTCCAGGTCATCCCGCACATCACGAATGAGATCAAGGACCGCATCCGGGGCATGGCGGGTCCTGAGGTCGACGTGGTCATCACCGAGGTGGGCGGCACGGTCGGCGACATCGAGTCGCTGCCGTTCCTGGAGGCCGTACGCCAGATCAGGCACGAGGTCGGCCGCGACAACGTCTTCTTCCTGCACGTCTCGCTGCTGCCGTACATCGGCCCGTCCGGCGAACTGAAGACCAAGCCGACGCAGCACAGCGTGGCCGCGCTGCGCAGCATCGGCATCCAGCCCGACGCGATCGTGCTGCGCTCCGACCGGCCCGTGCAGACGGCGATCAAGCGGAAGATCAGCCTGATGTGCGACGTGGACGAGGACGCCGTGGTCTCGGCCGTGGACGCGGCCTCGATCTACGACATCCCCAAGGTGCTCCACTCCGAAGGGCTCGACGCCTATGTGGTGCGGCGGCTCGGCCTGCCCTTCCGCGACGTGGACTGGAAGGAATGGGAGGAGCTCCTGCGCCGGGTGCACCGCCCGGCCAAGGAGGTCACCATCGCCCTGGTCGGCAAGTACATCGACCTGCCCGACGCCTACCTGTCCGTCACCGAGGCGCTGCGGGCGGGCGGGTTCGCCAATGACGCCCGCGTCAACATCCGCTGGGTCAAGAGCGACGACTGCGAGACGCCCGAGGGCGCCGAGCGTGAGCTCGACGGCGTCGACGGCGTGCTGATCCCCGGCGGGTTCGGCGTGCGCGGCATCGAGGGCAAGATCGGCGCGATCCGCCACGCCCGGGAGGGCAAGATCCCGCTGCTCGGCATCTGCCTCGGCATGCAGGGCATGGTCATCGAGGCCGCGCGCAATCTGGCGGGACTCGAAGACGCCAATTCCAGCGAGTTCGACCCGGACGCCAAGCACTCGGTCATCTCCACGATGGCCGACCAGGAGGACGTCGTCGCGGGCGAGCGCGACATGGGCGGCACCATGCGCCTGGGCAGCTACACCGCCAAGCTCGGCGAGGGCACCCTGGCCAGGCAGCTGTACGGCGGCAAGGCCAAGGTCGCCGAACGCCACCGGCATCGCTACGAGGTCTCCAACGCCTACCGCGAGCCGCTGGAGAAGGTCGGCCTGGTGTTCTCCGGGCTGTCGCCCGACGGCCGCCTGGTCGAATACACCGAGCTGCCCGTCGAGGCCCACCCGTTCTTCATCGGCACCCAGGCCCACCCCGAGTTCCGCTCCCGGCCGACGCGGGCCAACCCGATGTTCAAGGGGCTGATCAACGCCGCGCTCGCCTACGCCGACAGCCGGGTGACCTCGAAGGTGGCCAAGTGAGGGTGGAAGACACGCCCGAGGCGTGGGAAGTTCTCGAATCCAAGGACCGGTTCAAGGGCCGGGTGGTCCAGGTGGTCACCGACACGGTTCGCATGCCGAGGGACACGGTCGCCGACCGCGACTACGCCGTGCACCCCGGGTCCGTCGCGGTCCTCGCGCTCGACGAGCAGGACCGGGTGCTGCTCATCCGGCAGTACCGTCACCCGACGCGCCACCTGCTCTGGGAACTGCCCGCCGGATTGCGCGACGTGGAAGGCGAACCGCTGGTCACCGGGGCCGCGCGGGAGCTGGCCGAGGAGGCCGGCTACCGCGCCGAGACCTGGCACACCCTGGTCGATCTCTACACCTCGCCCGGTATGTCCAACGAGCGGATCCGGGTGTTCCTGGCCCGCGGCCTGTCGAAGATCCCCGAGGACGAGAACGGCTTCGTCCACGAGCACGAAGAGATCGACATGCCGATCGAATGGGTCCCTCTACCCGACGCGGTAGAAAGGGCGCTCATGGGAATGATCCACAATTCCCCGACCGTGGCCGGTATCCTCGCCGCATATGCGGCTTCGGTCGAGGGATTCGCCCTGTTGCGCCCCGCCGACGCCAAGGAGGCGTGACGGAAGGACCACTTCGTGGAGGCGGTGCTCTCCAGCTACCTCGCCCACCTGACGGTGGAGCGGGGCCTGGCTGCCAACACGCTGGCGTCCTACCGCCGTGACCTGGACCGCTACTTCGAGCACCTGCGCTCACGCGGCCGTGTGTCGCTCGGCGAGGTGGGCGAGGCCGACGTGCTCGACTTCCTCGCCGCGCTGCGGGAAGGCGACTGCGACCACCCCGCCCTCGTGGCCAGCTCGGCCGCGCGGGCGGTGTCGGCCGTCCGCGGCCTGCACCGCTTCGCGCTGCGCGAGGGCGTCACGGCCCACGACCCGGCGCACGAGGTACGCCCGCCGCGACAGCTCCGAAGGCTGCCCAAGGCGATCACCGTCGACGAGGTCGAGCGGCTCATCGCCGCCTCCGGCCCCGACGGCGCGCCGCTGACCCTCCGCAACCGCGCCCTCCTGGAGGTCCTGTACGGCACGGGCGCCCGCATCTCCGAAGCCGTCGGCCTGGCCGTGGACGACCTGGAGGCCGAGCAGGTACGGCTGCGCGGCAAGGGCAGCCGTACCCGGGTGGTGCCCCTGGGCCGCTACGCCCGCTCCGCGCTCGACGCCTACCTCGTCAGGGCCCGGCCCGGCCTCGTGGCCCACGGCCGGGGCACGCCCGCCGCCTTCCTCAACGCCAGGGGCGGGCGGCTCACCCGGCAGGGCGCCTGGGAGGTGCTCCAGGCCGCCGCCGAACGGGCCGGACTCGCCGGGATATCTCCGCACGTTCTCCGTCATTCCTTCGCAACCCACCTCCTTGACGGCGGAGCCGACGTTAGGGTGGTCCAGGAGTTGCTCGGCCACGCCTCGGTGACGACCACGCAGGTTTACACCCTGGTCACGGTCGACAAACTTCGCGAGGTATACGCCGCCGCGCATCCCCGTGCCCGGCAGTGATCTATAGTCATTTGCGACGTGCGGCACTTCGGCGTGCCGCCTTGCCGCGTTAAGTGGTGACGCCATAGTGTCCGTCCGGACGGTCCGGTTCGGGATCGTCAGGGAGGTTCGAGCTGGTGACTGTGAAGACCAACGGTTCGACCCCGGGGACCCCCGACAACCCCTGGGGAGACACGAAGACCAACACGCCTTCCATAGGCGTGAATCTGGGCCCCACCCGGCGTCCCCGCCCGGTGTTCCCTGAACCTGTGGCGCCCGAGATCCACGGGCCCGCGCGGGTGGTCGCGATGGTCAACCAGAAGGGTGGGGTCGGCAAGACCACCACCACCATCAACCTGGGCGCCGCGCTCGTCGAATACGGCCTCAAGGTGCTGCTCGTCGACTTCGACCCGCAGGGCGCGCTGTCCGTCGGCCTCGGCATCAACCCGCTCCAGCTCGACCTCACGGTCTACAACCTGCTCATGGAGCGCAACGTCACCGCCGAGGACGTGCTGCTGGAGACCGGCGTCGAGGGCCTCGACCTGCTGCCCAGCAACATCGACCTGTCCGCCGCCGAAGTCCAGCTCGTCACCGAGGTGGCCCGCGAGCAGGTGCTCGGCCGCGTGATCAAGCCGCTGCTGCCGCACTACGACGTCTGCCTCATCGACTGCCAGCCGTCGCTCGGCCTGCTCACCATCAACGCGCTGACCTGCGCGCAGGGTGTCATGGTGCCGCTGGAGTGCGAGTTCTTCGCGCTGCGCGGCGTGGCCCTGCTCATGGACACCATCACCAAGGTGCAGGAACGGCTCAACGAGGACCTCGAGATCGAGGGCCTGCTCGCCACCATGTACGACGCCCGCACCCTGCACGGCCGCGAGGTGCTCGCCCGCGTCGTCGAGGCGTTCGGCGACAAGGTCTTCCACACCGTGATCAACCGCACCGTGCGCTTCCCCGACGCCACGGTGGCCGGCGAGCCGATCACCACCTTCGACCCGTCGTCCCTGGGCGCCAACGCTTACCGTGAGCTGGCCCGCGAGGTGCTGTCCCGCTGGCCGGCACCTGCGACAATGGCCAGGTGACGGAGACAGAGCCACAAGGGTTCAGGGTCCACCTGGACGTCTTCGAGGGGCCCTTCGACCTGCTCCTCGGTCTGATCTCCAAGCACAAGCTCGACATCACCGAGATCTCGCTCTCCCAGGTCACCGACGAGTTCATCGCCTACATCCGGGCTCGTGGCCCCGAGTGGGATCTCGACGTGACCAGCCACTTCCTGCTGGTCGCGGCCACGCTGCTCGACCTCAAGGCGGCCCGGCTGCTGCCCTCGGGCGAGGTCGAGGACGAAGAGGACCTGGCTCTGCTGGAGGCCCGCGACCTGCTGTTCGCCCGGCTCCTGCAGTACAAGGCGTACAAAGAGGTGGCGAAGGTCTTCTCCGGCCGCATGGCCGAAGAGGCGCTGCGCTTCCCGCGCACCGCGCCCATGGAGCCGCAGTTCGCCAACCTCCTCCCGCAGCTCATCCTCGGCATCAGCCCCGACGACCTGGCCCGCATCGCCGCCCGCGCCTTCGTCCCCAAGCTTCCGCCCACGGTCAGCGTCGGGCACATCTACCAACCGCTGGCAAGCGTGCGGGAGCAAGCCGCTATTCTGGTTGCTCACCTGCGCCGCATGCGGCGGGCCACTTTCCGGGCCCTGGTGGCCGACTGTGACGGCACCATCGAGGTCATCGCCCGCTTCCTGGCGGTGCTGGAGCTCTTCCGGGAGTCCGCGGTCACCTTCGAACAGGTCGAAGCCCTGGGCGACCTGCACGTGACCTGGACCGGGTCGGACGAGGGAGACGTCTCGGTAGGGGACGACTACGAGGAGAGCGCGGAGAAGACGGCTGATGACTGACCGCTTGGACGACACCCCGCCTCGCGAACCCGCCCCCTTGCCCGCCTGGATGACCCTCCCGGGCTCGCTGGCCACCACGAGCACGGACGAGGGGCTGGACGACGGGCCGGAGGCCCCGCCCGCGATCGACGAGGCTCCGTACGTGGTCGAGGAGGCAGAGGTCGCGCCGTCCGAGCCGGAGGTGGACGACCGGCTCCAGGAGCCGTCTCCCGAGCCGCACGTGGCCGATGGGCTTCAGGGCACGTCGCCTGAGCTGGATGCGGACGACCGGCTCGTCTCCCCTCACCTGGACGACCGGCTCCCGGAGGCGTCCATCGAGATGGACGACGAGCTTTGGGACGCGTCCCTTGTGCCGCCCGGCGCGGAGGTATCCGAGCCCGCCGGTCTGGACGACGTACCCGATGAGCCCGCCGAGAACGACCCCCAGGGCGGCGGCCCGACGCTCGGGGCGGCGCTTGAAGCCATCCTGATGGTCGTGGACGAGCCCGTCCCCGAAGTGACCCTGGCACAGGTGCTCGAACGCCCCACCCACGAGGTGAGCACCGCACTCCGGGCCTTGGCCGCGGAATACACCCAAGCCGGGCGGGGTTTCGATCTGAGAGAAGTGGCAGGCGGTTGGCGGTTCTACACGCGAGCCGACTGCGCCGCGCTGGTCGAGCGGTTCGTCCGCGATGGCCAGCAGACCCGGCTCACCCAGGCCGCGCTGGAAACCCTCGCGGTCGTCGCCTACCGGCAACCGGTGAGCCGCGCACGAGTCGCCGCGGTCCGCGGCGTCAACAGCGACGGCGTCATGCGGACGCTCGTCGCCAGGGGCCTGGTCGAAGAGGCCGGCACCGACCCGGAGAGCCAGGCAGTGCTCTACCGGACAAGTTCATACTTCCTTGAACGCCTGGGACTGAAGGACATCGGCGAGCTCCCCGAGCTCGCCCCCTTCCTCCCCGACGACGTGGAAAACCTCGAGGAGAATACAAAGTGATCAACAGGCGCAGCACCCCGTCCGGTGATGGACGCGGTCGTGGACGCACCGGCGGCGCGAGCCGTGGCGGCCGTCCCGCCTTCCGCTCCGACGACTCGCGCGGCGGTTCCCGCCGTGAGGGGTTCCGTAGCGGTTCCCACCGAGACGATTCCCGCGGCGGACCCCGCCGCGATGACAGTGACCGCGGCGGAGCGCGCCGCGACGACAGTGACCGCGGCTACAGCCGCGACTCCGGAAGCGAGCTGGGTTCCGGCCGCGACTCGCTCCGCGCCGACCGTGGCGGTTCCCGCGCCCGGTACGGCAGGCCCGCCTCCGGCGACTCCCGCGACCGTTCCGGCTCGGCGGGCGACCGGGGCGGCTACAACCGTTCCAGCTCAGCGGGCGACCGGGGCGGCTACGACCGTTCCTCCCGTGACGACCGTCCGTCCCGCGAGCGTACGTACCGCGACGACCGCTCGCCCTCCCGCGACGACGACCGTCCGGCACCCGGAAGCGACCGTGGCGGCTACTCACAGTCCCGCGGCGACCGGGGCGGCTACTCGCAGTCCCGTGGCGGCTCCGCACCATCGCGCGGCGGCGACCGTGGCGGATATGGCGCGCAGTCGCGCGGCGATCGTGGCTACGGCGGGTCTTCCCGTGGCGAGCGCGGCGGCTACGGCTCGTCCTCCGGGGGCGACCGAGGCGGCTACCGCTCTGACCGCGGCGGCTCCGGCCCTCGGGAGGGTGGTGGCCGTGACGGCTACCGTCCCCCGCGCCGTGACGACCGTGGCGGTTACCAGGGCGCTCGCAGTGACGACCGGGGTGGCTTCCGTCCCCCGCGTAGTGACGACCGGGGTGGCTTCCGGCCCGCCCGTAGTGACGACCGGGGCGGCTTCCGCTCCGACCGTCGTGACGACCGTGGTGGTTTCCGGCCCGAGCGTCGTGACGACCGTGGCGGTTTCCAGGGCGCTCGTGACGGTTACCAGGGTGACCGTCGTGACGACCGGGGCGGATCGCGTCCCGAGCGTACGGAGGACCGTGGCGGCTTCCGGGCCGACCGTGGTGGCCGTCGAGACGGCGGTTCCCGTACCGAGGCCCCGAGGAGCGGCTACAGCCGCGGAGAGTCCCCGCGGACCGGCAACGGCCGCGGCGAGTCAACCCGTGCCCGCTTCGGGCGGCGTGACGACGCCGGCTCGCGCCGCGACGCCGGCCGCCCGAGCCGTACCCCCAGGCGCGACGACGTTCAGACCATCGGCGGGCGTACGTCCGGCGGGCGGGACGGGGCGGCCACCGGTGCGCCGCGCGACCGGTTCAAGACCGCTCGCCAGCCCATGCGGGATCGCAATTTCTTCCCCGACGGCTACACCGACGAGCGCGACACCACGGAGGTGCCCGGCGGCGTACGGCTGCAGAAGGTGCTCGCCCAGGCGGGCGTGGCCAGCCGTCGCGCCTGCGAGGAGATGATCGGCGACGGTCGCGTCACCGTGAACGGGCAGGTCGTACGGAGGTTCGGGGCCAAGGTGGACCCGGCGGCGCAGGTCATCCACGTGGACGGCAAGCGCATCCCGACCGCCCCCGACCTGGTCTACTACGCCCTGAACAAGCCCATCGGCGTCGTGTCCACCATGGACGACCCGCAGGGCCGGCCGTGCCTGGCCGACTATGTGGAGGAGCTCGCGCCGAGGCTGTTCCACGTGGGCAGGCTCGACACCGAGACCGAGGGGCTGCTGCTGCTCACCAACGACGGCGAGCTGGCCAACCGGCTGACTCACCCGAGTTATGGGGTGCAGAAGAAGTACTGGGCGAAGGTCCCGGGCCCGATTCCGCGTGATCTGAGCCGTCGGCTCAAGCAGGGTATCGAGCTGGAAGACGGGCTCGCGAAGATCGACTCCTTCTCGATCGTGCAGGAACACGGCCAGCAGGCGCTGGTCGAGGTCGTTCTGCACGAAGGCCGCAATCACATCGTCCGGCGGCTGCTGGAAGAGGCGGGTCATCGCGTCATCGACCTGGCCAGGATCGAGTTCGGGCCGGTCAAGCTGGGCCGTACCAAGGCAGGCACCGTCAGGGCGCTGTCCCTGAAGGAGGTCGGCGAGCTTTACGCCGCCGTGAAGCTGTAATCTGGCGGGAACGCAGGAGCCCGTGCGAACCTCCGCACGGGCTTCACCGCTATAGAGGGGTGTAATCACATGGTGCGGGCGATCCGCGGGGCGATCCAGGTGGACGCCAACGACCGTGGGGCGATCATCGAGGCGACCACGGAGCTGGTCAGCGAGATGATGGGGCGCAATAAGCTGACCACCGATGATGTGATCAGCGTGCTGTTCACGGCGTCTCCCGATCTGACGGCGGAGTTCCCGGCGCTGGCGGCGCGGAAGCTGGGCTTCCACGACGTACCGCTGATCTGCTGCACCGAGATCGACGTGCCGGGCGCGCTGCCCAGGGTAGTGCGCCTGATGGCCCACGTGGAGACGGACCGGCCGCGCTCCGACATCCAGCACGTCTATTTGCGCGGCGCCGTCGCACTCCGCCAGGACATCGCCCAGTAACGACGGGCTCATCCGCTTCCTGCTCACCCGACCGAGCTACTCCGACGCCAGATAAATCAGGACATCTACATGGCCTCCGAACTCCGCACCGTGCTGGTAGTCGGCACCGGTCTCATCGGCACCTCAATCGCGCTGGCGCTGCGCGAGCGCGGGCTGCGCGTGCTGCTCGCCGACCACGACCAGGGAGCGGTACGGCTGGCCCGGGAGCTCGGCGCGGGCGAGGAATGGCACCCGGAGGCCGCTTCGGCTTTGGCTTCGGTTTCGGCCCCGGGTGAGTCCGGCGAGACGATCGACCTCGCGGTGCTCGCGGTGCCGCCCGCGCACGTCGCCGGTGAGCTGCTGGCGCTGCAGCGCAACGGCACGGCCACGTTCTACACCGACGTGGCCAGCGTGAAGGTGGAGCCCATCGAGCGGGCCGCCCAGCTGGGCTGTGACATGTCCACCTACGTCGCCTCCCACCCCTTGGCCGGACGCGAGAAGTCGGGCCCCGGAGCCGCCAGGGCCGAGCTGTTCCTGGGCCGCCCGTGGGCGCTGTGCCCCACTCCCGACGCCACACCGGAGGCGAGGGCGGCCGTACTGCGGCTGGTGGAACTCTGCGGCGGCAACCCCATCGAGGTGGACGCCACAGAGCACGACCAGGCCGTGGCCGTCGTCTCCCACGCCCCCCACGTCACCGCTTCGGCTGTCGCGGCCCGGCTGGCGGACGCGTCCGACATCGCGCTCGGCCTGGCCGGGCAGGGCGTACGCGACGTCACCAGGATCGCGGGCAGCGACCCGGGCCTCTGGCTCGGCATCCTGTCGGGCAACGCGACGCCGGTGGCCGAGGTGCTGGAGGCCATCTCCCGCGACCTGGCCGAGGCCGCTACGGCGCTCCGCGCGCTGGCCGACGGCGACGGCACGGTCACGCAGGAGATCACCCAGCTGCTCAAGCGCGGCGTGGCCGGTCACGGCCGCATCCCGGGCAAGCACGGGGGTCCCGCGCCGGCGTACGTGGTGGTCCAGGTCGTCGTCGGCGACCGTCCTGGTCAGCTGGCCAGCCTCTTCCAGATCTGCGACGAGGTCGGGGTCAACGTCGAGGACGTTCGCCTGGAGCACGCTCCCGGCCTGCCGCTGGGCATCGCCGAGGTCTCCGTGCAGCCGGACGCGGCGGCCGTCCTCACCAAGGCTCTGCACGAACGGGGCTGGCAGGTCCCCTGAAGCGGGCACCGCAGGCTCCAATCTTGCCGGGGATACGACGTCCGATCAGCAGAAAAGTGCCTTGACCAGCAGAAAAGCCCCCAAAGGCTTCTTCATGTGGCTGGTGACGTAAGACGATCAGCGATCGTTTGCGGATGATCCTTCCCAAGGGCGTCACGCCTATTTTCATCCCGATCATTGGAACGACCGGAGGCCACCGGTGCCCTCGATTCACGACTTCATGACCTGGGAGCCGCTGCTCGCGGCGACGGCGGCGGTCGTCACCCCGCTCGACGCCGCGGTGCAGGGGCTGGTCGGCTCACCCGGCTGGATCGCCTTCGGCGACAACGGCGGCGGCGACCGGATCGCGGTCGACCTCACCCCAGGCCCGCGCGGACACGTGGGGCAGCTCATCGTGCTCGACCATGAGCAGAACATCGGCGCCGCCCTGCTCGCCGAATCTCTCACCGACCTGGTGGTGAACCGGCGCAGCGGCTGGCACTCCGACCGTCGCGGCGACCAACCGCCGGCCGTAGTCAACATCCGGAGCCTGACAAGCCTCCAGGCCGCCGCCCACCCTGAGCTGGAGGTCCTGAGCATCGGCGTCTGGGATGGTGAACCTCTCAGCCTCGCGCCCGTCACAGCCGATCACGGCCATCGCCAACGAACTCCTCGCTCTCTGGGACCGCCCTCCGATCACCCAGACCATCATCGAGGGTCACCTCGGTCCCGCCGCGTAGTTTGCGACGACAACCAGCGGAGTCGACGGCTCGCCCGCATGGCCGCTGGGCTCGGTCGGCGCCATCACGGCCTGGCGCCACGCCCGCGAGGACAGCACTCCACTGCTGACGGTAGAGGGCAAAAGTTGCTCATCGTCACGCGGTAATCGGATTCCTGTGGCGGTGGCCACAAGGGTTCCCGGGTGGTTCGTCACGCGACCGTCTCGATCTCTGTAGCGGTCCGCCGGGGCGGGTGTCCCTGGGAGGGAACCCCCTTCCGGGGTGGAAGAACGGCGCCGATGTCACATTCCTGGCGGCTCGCTCCGTCTTCAGCGCGGAATCCCACCGGAGTTCGCAAGGAGCCAGGGACATGACGAACATTCTGATTCTGGGCGCCGGCTACACAGGCATCGCGGCCGCGATCAGGGCGGCCACCCGGACGCGCCGCTACGGCGGCAAGGTGACACTGGTCAGCGCCTCCCCACGGTTCACGGAGCGGCTGCGGCTGCACCAGACCGCCGCGGGTGAACGGCTTCGGGACCACGCGATCGCCGACATCATCGCCGGCACGGGCATCGACCTCGTCCTGGTCCGCGTGAGCGCCCTCGACCCCGAACGGCACGAGGTCACCGTCAACGGCGTGGTCACCATCAACGGCGTGGCCACCGTCGACGGCGAAGGCGCGGACACCCGGCGCGTGATCGCGTACGACAAGCTGATCTACGCTCTCGGCACCGTCACCGACGCCTCGACCCCCGGCGTGGCCGAGCACGCCTACGTCTACGACGATCACGACCAGGCCGTACGACTCGCGCGACGCCTCAGTGAGCTCGACCGGGGGACGGTCGTCGTGGCCGGTGGCGGTCTGACCGGCGTCGAGTCGGCGACCGAGCTCGCCGAAGCGCACCCCAACCTGCGCGTCGTCCTGCTCAGCCGGGGCCGTCCGGGCTCGATGATGGGGGAGAAGGCCCGCGCCTACGTCGAGCGGGCGATGGACCGGCTCGGCATCCAGGTACGCGACGGTGCCGAGGTCACCAAGGTGCTGCCGGACGCCGTCGAGCTGGCCGGGGGCGAGCTGGTCCACTCCGACGCGACGCTCTGGACCGCCGGCACCAAGGGCCTGCCTCTGGCCGCCGAGGCGGGGCTGACGGTGGACGGGCAGGGCAGGATCGTGGTCGACGCCGCGCTCCGCTCGGAGTCGCACCCGGACGTCTACGCCGTGGGCGACGCCGCCGCGGTGCGCCAGCCCTACGGCGTCATGCACGGGACCTGCCAGGGCGGCATCCCGACGGGCCTGCACGCGGCCGACGCGCTCGCCGACGGGCTGCGCGGCCGTGCGGTGAAGGCGTTCCGGTTCGGGTACGTTCATCAACCCCTCAGCTTGGGGCGCAGGGACGCGGTCATCCAGTTCACCCACCCCGACGACACGCCGCGCAGGGCGTACCTGAAGGGGCGCTGGGCCATCGCCTACAAGGAGACGGTGAGCGGCAGCCCGATGCCCACCTACCGCTTGCTCAAGCACGGGCTGGTGCCGGTCGGCCTGTTCCGGCTGACGGCCGGCCTCAAGTGATGGCGGGTGGCGTGTGTCAGGGCTTGGCGACCGCCTGATCGACCGCCTTGGAACGGTATCCGGCCAAGTGCGCGGTATGGGGACGTGGTCGGCGGATGGTCGAGCGCGGTATGGGGACTGTGGTCGGGCAGGGGGTCGCGGCGGACGCCGGATTGCCCAGCTGGGCGTAGGGCATGCGTGCGAGGCGGTAGCCTCTTCAGGTTGGAGAAGAAACGTGCAGTGGGAAACGTGAAGAGGGAGAGGCCGTGACCGGTCTGGTCGTCGCCATGGACGGTCCCGCGGGGTCGGGCAAGTCGAGCGTGTCGCGTGGAGTCGCTCGCGCACTCGGGCTGCGCTACCTGGACACCGGGGCGATGTACCGGGCGATGACCTGGTGGATGCTCCAGCAGGGCGTCGACCTGGCCGATCCCGCCGCTGTCGCGGCCCGCGCGGGCGAGCCCGAGATCACCTGCGGCACCGACCCCGACGGCCCGTCCATCCACGTCGGCGGTGTCGATGTGGCCGGGCCGATCCGGGAGGCTGAGGTCACCGGTTCGGTCTCCGTCGTCGCGGCGGTTCCCGAGGTGCGCGCGCGTCTCGTTGACCTGCAGCGGGAGATCATCGGCGGCGGCGACATCGTGGTCGAGGGCCGCGACATCGGCAGCGTGGTCGCCCCCGACGCCACCGTCAAGGTCTATCTGACGGCCAGCGCCGAGGCCCGTGCCCTGCGCCGTACGGCGGAGCTGAGCGGCACCACGGTGGAGGCGCAGCAGGCCGCGATGGCCAAGCGTGACACCCTCGACTCCACGCGCAAGACGGATCCACTCTCGATGGCGGCTGGCGCCGTCGAGCTCGACACCACGCCGCTGACCCTCGAAGAGGTCATCGGCGAGGTGCTGAGTCTGATCAAGGAGCGCACCTGACAAGGGTGCGGTACTCACAAAGGATGAAAAATCGTGTCAACGGGGGATTGGGTCGAGGCTGAACTCGACGATCTCGCAGTATCCGACGACGTCGCCGACAGCGGCCCGGTGCCGGTCGTGGCCATCGTCGGTCGCCCGAACGTAGGCAAGTCCACGCTGGTCAACCGCATCATCGGCCGCCGCGAGGCGGTCGTCGAAGACGTGCCGGGCGTCACCCGCGACCGCGTCACCTACGACGCCAACTGGCGCGGGCGCCGCTTCACGGTCGTCGACACCGGCGGCTGGGACCCCGAGGCCACCGGGATGAACCTGCGCATCGCCGACCAGGCGCGGGTCGCGGTCGAGCTGGCCGACGTGATCGTGTTCGTCGTCGACGCCACCGTGGGTGCGACCGACGCCGACGAGACGGTCGGCTCGGTGCTCCGCCAGTCGGGCAAGCCGGTCATCCTGGCCGCCAACAAGGTCGACAACCAGCAGGTGGAGCTGGAGGCCGCCGCGCTGTGGGCGCTCGGCCTCGGCGAGCCGCAGCCGGTGTCCGCCCTGCACGGCCGCTCCAGTGGCGACCTGCTCGACGTGATCCTTGACGCGCTGCCGGAGACGCCGGAGCTGCGGTTCGACGCCGAGCGCGGCCCGTATCGGGTGGCGCTGCTCGGCAAGCCCAACGTCGGTAAGTCCTCGCTGCTCAACAAGCTGGCGGGGGAGGAGCGGGTGCTGGTCGACCCGATGGCGGGCACCACCCGCGACCCGGTCGACGAGCTGATCGAGCTGGGCGGCAAGACCTGGCGCTTCGTCGACACCGCCGGCATCAGGCGGCGCGACCGTGAGCTGCAGGGCGCCGACTTCTACGCCGCCATGCGCACCCGGGCCGCCCTCGAACGTTCCGAGGTGGCGATCGTCCTCATCGACGCCAGTGAGGTGCTCACCGAGCAGGACCTGCGGATCATCAGCCTGGTGATCGAGTCGGGCCGGGCGATGGTCGTCGCGTTCAACAAGTGGGACCTGGTCGACGAGGACCGCCGCTACTACCTGGAGAGGGAGATCGACCGGCAGCTCGTCCGCACTCCGTGGGCGCTGCGGGTCAACATCTCCGCCAAGACCGGACGCCACATGGACCGGCTCGTCCCGGCGCTGGAGAAGGCGCTCGGGTCGTGGTCGACGCGGGTGCCGACGGCCAGGCTCAACGCGTTCCTGACCGAGCTGGTGCACCAGACGCCGCCGCCGGTGCGGGGTGGCAAGCAGCCGAAGATCCTCTTCGCCACTCAGGCGTCGGTGGAGCCGCCCAAGTTCGTGCTGTTCACCTCGGGCTGGCTGGAGGACACCTACCGGCGCTTCATCGAGCGCCGGATCCGTGAGGAGTTCGGCTTCGCCGGATCGCCGATCGACGTGTCGATGAAGATCCGGGAGAAGCGGAAGAGCGGCGGCCAGCCCGCCAAGAAGTAGCCACGGTCCAGGCCACGGTCTGAGGTCCTGGCTCAGGTCACGGTTCGGCTCGCTCCGGGCCGGGCCTGGGCGTGGGTTCGGTCAGACCGGCTGGGGCTGGGGTTCCTCCACGGGTGCCTTGGTGTGTCTGCGTACGGCACGGTAGGCGGCGATCACCGCCCAGAGCTGGCCCAGCCCCACGACGGCGTGCAGACCATACACGAACAGGCTGGCCAGCGGTGTGTCGTCCGCCGTCGCGCCCGCGAGCCCGGCCAGCGGGAAGACGACCAGCATCTGGACCGCGCTGAGCACCAGAGGAGCGGCGCACAGCGCGATCAGCTTGCCGGGCACCTTCGCCAGCGCCGCGACGACGGTGGCCACGAGGGAGACGGCCGGGATGACGAACAGGCCGTTCGCGGCGTGCAGGCCGATCGCCGCGGGATCCGTGCCCGTGGGCCGCGGCATCTGGAACGCGCCGAACGTGGCCAGGTAGAACTGCAGGATCACCACGACGATCTGCGCGACGGCGCATCCGACCAGGGCTCTGCGCATGTCGGCCTCCTCCGGGGGGACGGGTTGCCCCGAGTGTGCTCGGCAACCGGTGGCCGGATAACCCCTATCCGCCCCCTGTGGTCGTCGGACGCCGCTGCCCCGGCCGCGTGTACGCGCGTCAGCCTCCCGAAACTCCCTTGGCTCTGGTCAAGGGGTCCTGTGCTGCGGTGGCCATGAGGGTCTCCGTGGGGTCATGGTGGCGATATGGGCGCCGTAGGCGAGTACCCAGGCCGCTCGGACCATCTTGGACGGCGTGGCGGGGCGGATGAGGGTCCCACAGGTACAGGTGATGTCGCCGGTGTCGGGGTCCATGGCTTCGGGTGTGTGGAGGAAGGTGGTGCCGTCCGGGGTGACGGTGCGGGCGTGCCGCGGGCAGAGGTCGATGCCGCTGAGGTGTCCTCTCTGGAGCGTGCGCCAGCCGGGCTCCAGTTCTCCGGTCTCGTTCATGGGGTGGGCACTCTAGATCTTGTCGTAGCGCCTGTGTGGACGGGTCCTAATCAGGTTGCCGACGTCCGCCGGCGCTGGCTACGATCTCCGGCAACACGTAGACGGAGACGAGTAACCGAAGGCCCGCGCGGGCTGAGAGAGTCGCCGGCAGCTGTGAAGGCGGCCTCGCGCACCTTCGGTGAAGACACTCCCGAGTGCGGGGAGGAAATGCCCCGCCGGTCTGACCCCCGTCATCGGGTCGCGGAGGTCGCCCCTGAGTGGGCGGCGAAAGTGCGGTGGCACCGGGAGTTCCCTTCTCCCCCGCACTCCCAAGGGATCATGCAACTCGTGAGGAGCTGTGATGATCTCTCGTGTCCTGTCGGCGGAGCTCGCTGAGCACGCCGGACAACGAGTGACGATCGCCGGTTGGGTCCATCGCCGCCGGCGGCTGAAATCCGTAACCTTCCTGGTCGTCAGGGACCGCAGCGGGCTCGCCCAGGTGGTGGCGCCCGGCGTGGCCCCGGGTGCGGAGCCCGGCGCGGTTCCGGGTGAGGAGACGGTCGTCAGGGTGACGGGCGTCGTGACCGCGAACCCGCAGGCGCCGGGCGGCGTCGAGCTCACCGAGCCGGAGATCGAGGTGCTGGCCGAGCCCACCGAGGCGCCGCCGTTCGACCTCTACCGGCCGGTCGTGCCCGCGGCGCTGCCCACGATCCTCGACCACGCGCCGGTCGCGCTGCGCCATCCGCGACTCAGGGCGCCGCTGGAGATCTCGGCGGCGAGCGTGGCCGGGTTCCGCCGGGCGCTGGACCGGCTGGGGTTCACCGAGATCCACACGCCCAAGATCGTCGCCTCCGCCACCGAATCGGGCGCGAACGTCTTCGGCATCGACTACTTCGGCCGCCCCGCCTACCTGGCGCAGTCGCCGCAGTTCTACAAGCAGGCGATGGTCGGTGTGTTCGAGCGGGTCTACGAGGTGGGGCCCGTCTTCCGGGCCGAGCCGCACGACACGGTCCGCCACCTGGCCCAGTACACCAGCCTGGACGCCGAGCTGGGCTTCGTGCGCGACCACCGCGACGTGATGGCGGTGCTGCGCGAAGCGGTGGCGGGCATGGTGGAGGCGGTACGGGGGCAGCCCGCGGCCGACCTGCTCGACGTGACGCTGCCAGAGGTGCCCGCCGAGATCCCGGCGATCCACTTCACCGAGGCGCAGCGGCTCACGGAGGAGTTCGAGCCGGACCTCTCACCGGAGCAGGAGCGGTGGCTGTCGGAGTGGGCGGTGCGGGAGCACGGGTCGGAGTTCCTGTTCGTCACGGGGTATCCGATGGCCAAGCGGCCGTTCTACACCCATCCGGACCCGCTGCGTGAGGGGTACTCGAACGGGTTCGACCTGCTTTTCCGCGGGTTGGAGCTGGTCACGGGCGGGCAGCGGCTGCACAGGTACCAGGACTACCTCGACGCGCTCGCCGCGCGTGGGGAGGACGTCGGGCCGTATGAGGGGTATCTGCAGGCGTTCGCGCACGGCATGCCGCCGCACGGGGGGTTCGCGCTGGGGCTCGAGCGCTGGACCGCGCGCCTGGTCGGCGCGGCGAACATCCGCCAGGTCACGTTGTTCCCCCGCGACCTGCATCGGCTCTCTCCGTAAAAGCGCCATCTCGTACGGCACCGCACGGTCCAACGCCGGACCCCCCTTCGACCCCGGCCCTCTGACCCGGTCATCCCCGGCCCGCGAGCAGTGGCATCGCCTTGCCCGGGCCGGGGCACCGCCTCCCTCGATGGTCTCGCGCCGGGCGTAGCGCGCTTTAGGGAGGACGATCCTGGCGCGGATCATCCATCGGCGGCGGATCGTGACGCTTATCGATAAATGTGCGGTTCCAGAGAATCGATCGCTAGCATCGCCGGATGCTTACTCTTCCGGCAGCGGCTCAGCACCAGACCGGGCGCCGCCTGGCCTGGCTCGACGCACTCCGTGGCATCGCCGCTGTGGTGGTGGTCTTCGAGCATGCGTTGAGGCCCCTGCTGCCTGAGATGGAGTCGGCGGTCAAAGCGGCTTTCGAGCCCGGGTGGTACGGGGTGATGGTGTTCTTCCTGGTCAGCGGCTATATCGTGCCCGCGTCGCTGGAGCGGCGAGGCAGCATCCCGGCTTTCTGGATCTCTCGCTTCTTTCGGTTATATCCGCTGTTCGGGGTATGCGTGGCAGGTATGGCGTTACTGGCGGCGGTGGGCTGGGACGCCCCGCATATCTGGTGGAGTTCGCGGCCGGTCTCCCTGGCGCTGGGTCATCTGACGATGATGCAGAACCTGCTGTATGTGCCGAACGTGGTCAATGTTCTGTGGACGCTTTCCTATGAGATGGCCTTCTATCTGCTCCTGACCGCGATGTTCAGCCTCGGCGTGCATCGGCAGAGTGTCGCCGGCGCGCTCGGCTTCGCCGCGGCGGCCGTACTGGGTGCGGGCGTGCTGCCGGTCGCGCTGCTGTCGGCTGGTGGATCGGGGCGGATGCTGATGGTCGTGCTGGTGGTGACCGGGCTGCTGGCGGTGGGACTGGCCGCGGTGCTCAAAGGCTCAGCCGGGATGCGGTACGCGGGCGCTGTCGTCATCGGGGTCACCGTGCTGGGTCTGCTGGCGGTCAATCAGAGCTATCCCGGCCCGTGGCAGGGTTTGCTGATCTTGGCCACCATGTTCGCCGGCACGGTGCTGTATCGGGCCGAGCAGGGGGAGATCTCCTGGAAACAAGCTGGTTGGGTGGTCTTGGTGCCGCTGGCCGGGGTCTGGCTGGCGCGTGATGAGTTCGGCGTTCAGACGGCCACCGTCGCGGCCTGGGTGACCTTCGTCGTCGGGATGGCACTGCGGCACCGAAGGACGCCACGGACGCTGGCATGGCTGGGACTGGTCAGTTACTCGATCTACGTGCTGCACCCGCTGCTCCTGGAGAGCGTGGAGCCTTTCTGGCCCGAGCCGCTGGCTGTGCCGTTGTCTGCACGGCTGGCGGTTCTGGTCGGCGTGATGGGGTTGCTGCTTGGGGCCAGCGCGTTGACCAGGCGTTTCGTGGAAGTTCCAGCGCAACGCCTGGGCAAACGCCTCATCTCAGGGAGTGGCTGAGGCCGAGACGCCTTTTACCGGACGCGGGGGAGGAAGGCGGCGACCACCGCGCCCAGGAGGCAGATCAGTGCCGTGACGAAGAACATCTCCGTGTACTCCAGATGCAGCGCCGCGTCCACCTTCGCGAGGTACTCGCTCAGCTGCTTCGCGTACACGGCCGGTTCCACCCCCACCGGCAGCGGTGTGTCGAGGCCCGCGGTCAGCGACTGGAATCGGTGGAATCCCCACGCCGACACCCCCGCGATGCCGATCAGCATGCCCATCATCCTGGCCACCACCACCGCCGCCGAGGCCACCCCGTGCTGCGTGGCGGGCGTCACCCGGAGCACCGCCGCCGACACGGGCGCGATGACCAGTCCCAGCCCCAGCCCGGCCACGATCAGTGAGAGGTCCATCATCAGGCCGGCGTTCGCCAGGTCGAGCGGCCAGCGGCTCATCAAGCCGTACCCGGCCGTGGCCACGATCAGGCCCGCCACCGCCACCACGCGGTCGCCGAGCCGGCGGGCCAGCAGGCCGCCCAGCAGCGCGCCCACCGGCAGCGCGATCAGGAACCTGGCCAGCACCAGCGCCGCGTCCAACGTCTCCAGGTCGAGCAGTGTCTGTGCCGTGAACTGGACGAACACCATGGTGATCAGCAGCGCGGCCCCGGTCAGGAAGCTCACGCCCAGTGTGGCCAGCAGCGGTCCCTTGCGGGTGCCCGTCAGGTCGAGCAGCCGGACCTTCGACCGGATCTCCCACCAGACGAACCCCGCCCCGGCCACGACCCCGGCCGCGATCACCGGCAGGCCCCAGGGCGGCAGGACGGTCGTGGCGGGATCCGGGTTGTACAGGCCCACGACCAGAAGGGCGAGGCTCAATGCCAGTAACGCGCCGCCGACCCCGTCCACACGCCCGGCCGATGCCACATTCGAAGGCCCGGAAGAGGGCTGCTCTGGGTGTTCGGACGGGGCCTGACCTATGGGAGCGGGACCGGGAAGGGCCCGTTGAGCCCGTGGTGAAGGGACGGTCAGGTGGACCGCCACGGCGGCCAGTGCCGCCAGCGGCAGGTTGATCCAGAAAATCGCGTGCCAGCCGCCCAGCTCGATCCCGAACACCGTGGTGCTCGGCAGCAGGGCCAGCACTCCGCCGTACAGCGGGCCGAGCGCGCTGCCCAGCTCCTGTGCCGCGCCGACCGCGCCGAGCGCCACCGGGCGCTCGTGCTCGTCCCACAGGTCGCCGATGAGCGCCATCGTGATCGGCAGCAGCGCGCCTCCCGCGATCCCCTGGATCGTCCGGCCCGCCACCACCATCACCTCTCCGGACGCCAGCGCGGTCAGCACCGAGCCGAGCGCGAACGCCGCCAGGCAGGCGTGGATGAGGGGCCGCCGGCCGTACCGGTCGGAGAGCTGGCCGAGCAGCGGCATCGCGGCGATGTAGCCGAGCAGGAACCCCGTGACCACCGGTGTGGCCCGCTCCAGGCGGTTGGTGGGGATGCCCACGTCGGTGGCGATGTCGAGCAGGACGGTCACGACCACGTACGCGTCGAGGGCGGCCAGCAGCACCACCGCGCCGCCGACGCCGAGCGCGACCCGGCGGGCGCGCCTCATCCGGCCGGGGGCGGCGTGATCGTCACCGGCGCGTCGAAGTCGCTGAGCGACACGGTCACCGTGCCGTCCTGCAGCGGCAGTTCGAGCTTGGTGAGCCGGCTGGTGGCCTTGTCCACCCAGAGCTTGCCGTTGACGCCCTGCGTGACGCCGGGGATGAGGGTGCCGAGGACCTGACCGGAGAACCCCGTGGCCACCCGGTAGGCGCCGCTCTCCTCGGCCTCCACGCGCGGGTCGGTGGCTGTGCCGAGCAGCTGCGCCAGGCCCTTGGACGGGTCGAGGATCCGCGACGGGTCGTAAAGCTGCGCCAGGTCCTTCCTGGTCATCTTCTGGAAGCCGCCCGTCGGGCCCTTGAAGTGGACGGTGTCGCCGACCAGAGCGAAGGTGATCTCCTGCAGGCTGCCCAGCACCTCGATGGTGATGGTGCCGTCGGCGTCGCCGGTGGCCGTCAGCCTGCCGTCGGCCTTCTTCACCGGCACCTTGGGCTTGCCGTCCGTGGCGATGGAGAAGGTGGCCGACTTGACCACCTTCATGGCCTCGGTGGACTTCTTCAGCAGGTCGGGTCCGGCGGGCAGCTCGCTTCCGCCGCCGCTTGATGAGCAGGCGGACACCAGCGCGAAGACGACGACGAACAGCAGCTTTCGGAGCATGAGCGGATCGTAGCGAGCGCCCGGAACGATCGTGCGCCGTCGGGCATATCGGTTAGGTGTCGGACCGGCCGGTCAGCGCAGCTTCTTCAGATGCTCGACGATCGGCTCGTAGGCCGCCACCAGCGCGTCCAGTTGGTCGTCGGTGAGCCGGTCGACGAAGTGCTCCCTGACACTGGTCACGTGATCAGGCGCGACCCGCTCGATCGTGGCCCAGCCCTCGCTCGTGAGCACCGCGAACGTGCCGCGCCGGTCGTCGTGGCAGTCCTCCCTGACGACCAGTCCCTTGGCCTCCATGCGGGAGATCTGGTGCGAGAGCCGGCTGCGTGACTGGATGGTGGCGTCGGCCAGGTCGCTCATCCGCATCCGGTGGTCGGGGCTCTCCGAGAGATTGACCAGGATCTCGTAGTCGTTCACCGAGAGGGAGTGCTCCTGCAACTCGCGGTCGAGGCGGTGCATGAGCAGCTTGTGCAGGGCCAGGTGGGTACGCCAGGCACGCTGCTCGGCGGGGGAGAGCCAGCGAGGCGCGCTCATCGAGACTCCTCGAGCGTGGATACCCCCGTCTTCAGGCGAGGGAGGAGGTCAAGATCTCCAATCTAGCGCACATAGGCGTCGGCCTCGCAGTCCGTGGGAGCACACCGGTCGCGGCCTACCCGCGATGCCGCCGGGGAACGGCCGCCATAGAGTGAGCGATTGTGGCGGAGAACTCGGGTGAGAGTTTGGGCACCGTCCTGGTCGCGGGCGGTGCGAACCTGGCCATCGCGGTGGCCAAGCTGATCGCGGGCCTGATCGGCGGTTCGGCGGCGATGCTGTCGGAGGCGGCCCACTCGGCCGCGGACACGGTGACGGAGCTCCTGCTCCTGGTCTCCGTACGCCGGGCCCAACGGCCCGCTGACACGCGGCATCCCTTCGGGCACGGCATGTCGGGCTTCTTCTGGGCGATGATGGCGGCGGTCGCGACCCTGGTCGGTGGCGCGGGATTCTCCATCACGCACGGCGTGCACGAGATCAGCCACGGTGAGCGGCTCGGCAACCTCATCCCGTCGTACATCGTGCTGGTCCTCTCCTTCGCGATCGAGGGCATGTCCTTCCTCAACGCGCTCGCGCAGCTGCGCAGGGAGGCGCGCAGGCATGACGTCAGCCCGTTCCGGCTGGTCTCGATCACCTCGGACACCGCGCTGAAGGCCGTCGTGTACGAGGACGCGGCCGCGCTGATCGGGCTGCTGATCGCGGCGCTGGGCCTGCTCGGCTACCAGGTGACCGGCTCGCCCGTGTGGGACGGCGCGGCGTCGATCGCGATCGGTGCGCTCCTGCTGGTGGCCGCGCTCACGCTGATCCGGTCGAACGTGTCGCTGCTGATCGGCCAGTCCGCTCCGGCCCCGATGGAGAAGGAGATCCGCGCGGTGCTGGAGAGGCAGCCCGAGGTGGAGAACGTGGTCGAGCTGCTCACCATGATGCTGGGCCCGGGCAGGCTGCTGGTGGCCGCGAAGATCGACTTCCGGGATGACGCCACGGCCGCGGGGGTGGAGATCGCCTGCGACGAGCTGGACCGGCGGCTGCGGGAACGCTATCCCGGCATCTCCCAGGTGTTCCTGGATCCGACTCCCACTCGGCGCCGTTAGTCCAGGGCCATGACCACGGCAAGGCCGACGACGTGCATGAGCACGACGGCGACGATCAGCGAGACGAACACGAACTTGGCCGGCCCGTGCTCGAAGGTCTTGCCCTCTTCGAGCGGCTTGCGCTGGGCCATCCGGTCGGCGATTCGCTCCTCGACTGACTTGCTGTAGAACATGCCTCCATTTTAGCTGGTCAGGGGCAATTGCTGGGCTGGTGAGTCTGTGATAACGGCCACTACGATGTCGCCCTCGGCGGTCCACTCGAGCAGGTGGCGGCCCGCCATGTCGGCGTCGGTCTCCCGCAGCCCGTCGATGGTCAGCTCGCCGCGCTTGATCAGGGCCTCCTTGCGGGTCCAGTGCCTGATCAGCTCTTCGTTGGTGGTGACCGCCGCCAGCTCCCGCTCGGTGAGCGCCCGGCCGGCGAGCAGCCGGTCGAACGGGCCCGGCGGCACGCGTTCGGCGTCGATGCCCACCCGGCCCGCACCGGCCACCGCGCAGACGTAGCCACGCGTGTGGCTGAGGCTGACGCCCAGGGAGGGGGCCTGCTCGATGTACGGGCGGCCGTGGCCGGGGCCGTGTACCTCGCAGTGCTGTAACAGGGTCAGCCGGGCCGGATCGGTGTCGAGCACCGCGGCGGCGCAGAGGCGTACGAGCAGGTGGGCCGCCGTGAACGAGCGGCGGTCGGGCTCGAACGCGAACCGGGCGGCGCGCGCCCGCTCGACGTCGGTCAGCCAGTCTTCTGGGGCGAGCACCTCGTCGGGGCGCCCACCCATCGCCACGGGGCCGATCGGTCAGTCCTTCTTCTTGGTGCCGCTGTCCAGGTTGTACTGGTCCTCTTTGGCCGCGCCGAGCACGGTCACGTCGTGGACCTTCCAGACGCCCTTCTCCTTGACCAGGCTGATCTTCAGATGGGAGTCCTTGACCGAGCGTATCGCCTCCGAGGTGTTCACCTGCTGGTCGACCACGACGATGGCGTGCGCGGTGGCCTCGTCGACGTCCGAGAGGTAGACCTCGCGGACGTTCGCCTGCGAGACGGCCTTGAGCTTGACGATGACCTGGGCCATCGCGCCGCCGAACGCCTCGTCGTAGGTGGCCAGGAAGTCGCCCGTGGCCTGGGCCGTCAGTGTGGCGCGGGTGGCCTGGAGGTTCTGGTAGTCGTAGCTCAGCAGCGCCTTGCCGAACGAGCTCGCCGCGCCCGAGACCTCCAGCCGCAGGGCGCGCTCGCTCTCCAGCCGGGCCAGCGAGTCGCGGGCCTGGCCCGCGGAGATCCACTGCAGCGCCGCCGTGGCGGCCAGCGCGGCCACCAGCAGGGCCACCACCGCCACCAGGAGCCGGCCACGCCCCAGCCCCGACCGCCCGTCGGCGACCACACCATCATCCGAGGTGGTCGGTTCTTCTGCCGCTGTGGCCTCCTCCGCGGCGCTCTGCTGGTCCTCCGCGAGGTCCTGCTTGGTGGTCATGAGCTCTCCTCACGGCGGCGGGCGGCCCGGCCCACCGCGATCCACCCCAAGATGCCACCACTCGCCGCCACCGCGAGGAAGATCGCGGCAATCAGCGGAGCGGTGTCCACCGGGGTACGGGACGCGGGTCCGGAAGCCGCGGCGGGCGACTTCGCGCCCGCCGCCTCCGGGGTCCGCTCGGGCTGTGCGGTGGCCTTGGCCTGGGCTTCCGGCCGCCTGGTCGGCTCTGTGTCTCTGTCCTTACGGGGATGGTCGGCGGCGTCTTCCGTACGGACCGGTCCGTCCGTGGCGCGGTCGGGGCAGGCGCGCAGGCGGGGCACGGTGGGCGGGCCGACCGGGCCCGCGTACTCCTCCGCCGGTTGCGGCCCGCCCGGGACGCTGAAGATGAACGACGCCTTGCCGTACACCGTGTTGCCCTCCCGCACGCTGATGTCGTCCGCCAGGCTCAGCGCGGTCGGGATGATGCTCAGCAGGTGGTGCACGTTCCGCTCGGTCTCGGCGGAGAACACCGGTTTGTGCGGCAGGCCCGCCGCGGTCAGCAGGCACGACAGGCCCGGTCTGGCCCGCTTGATGGCCTGGTCGAGCTGTCCGAACACGCCCGGTCCCTGGTCCAGGAAGGCGTCGAGGTCACTGCGCGACTCGCGCAGCGTGGCCGTCACCGTGCTCAGGTCCGTGATGCCCGAAGCCAGCTTGTCCTTGCGGCCCGCCAGCGTGTGGGTGAGCTGGGTGAGCTGCACGGACAGGTCGTCGAGCACCTGGGAGTTGTCGGCCAGCGTGCCGGTCAGGTCGTGCGCGTCCTCGATGATGTCCCTGATCGACGACGACCGGCCGTCCAGCGCCACCGCCAGCTCGTGCGTGATCGTCTTGGCGTCCTTGGGCGGCACGGCGGACAGCAGCTTGCCGACGCCCTCGAACAGCTTGCGGTAGTCCAGCGGCACCGTGGTCTTGGACAGCGGGATCACGTCGCCGGCCGCGAGCTTCGGGCCGTTCACGCCGGTCGCGGGCGGCGACAGCTCGACGTACGGCTCGCCGATCGCGGACTTGCGCCGTACCTCGGCGGTGGCGGTCTTCGGCAGCCGGACCTCCTTGTCGATGTCCAGACCCACGACGATCTTGCCGGGCGCCAGCCGTACGTCCCCTACCTTCCCCACCCGGACACCCAGGTAGGCGACGTCGAAGCCGCGGACCAGGCCGGGGGAGGAGACGAACTCCGCCGACACCCGGTAGGGCTGGGTGATCGCGTCGAGCTTGATGATCGTGCTGAACGCCCAGATCGTCATCACGATGCCCAGGACGACGAAGAAGCCGAGATTCAGGTAGATGCGGCGGTTCCTCATCGCGGCGGCCCCCAAAGCAGACGCTTCCTCATCGCGGCGGCTCCCAGAGCAGGCGGAAGTCCGCCACGCGGTTGGGCAGCAGGCCCGTCTTGCCGTCCGGCAGCAAGCCTGTCTTTCCGTTCGGCAGGAGTCCTTTGTGCTGCGGCGTCAGCAGGCCCTTCAGCCACACGTAGATCAGCACCTGGCCGTTGACCGTGATCGGCGGCGTGTCGATGAACGCCCGCAGCTTGGCCACCAGCGCCTTCAGGTCCTCCTTGCCGCGCAGCATCGAGGAGGTGATCGCGTCGAGCTCGCGCAGCAGCGTGCGCAGCCGGGCGGCGTGCCGCGGGTAGACCGTGAGGTTGGCCTCCTTGGCCAGGTCGGTCAGCGCGATGATGGCCGTCTTCACGTGCTGGCGGCCGTGCGCGATGCGGGCCGTGGCCGCCGCCAGCGTGCCGGGCAGCCGGTCCAGCTCCTTGCTGCCCTTGGCGAGCTGGTCGCCCAGCTTGGCCAGGGCGTCCACGGTGGTGGCGATGTCCTGGCGGGCGGCGGCGTAGGTGTCGGTCACCTCGGCCGTCTGCTTGATCAGCTTGTTGACGTCGGCGCCCTTGCCGGCGAACGCGGTCGAGGCGGCGTCGAGGATGGCGTTGACGTCCTGCGTGCCGAGCGCCTCGATGAGCGGCCCGGCTTTCGCGGTGACCTGCTCGATGTCCGGCTCGACCGAGGTGTCGGTGATCGTGGCGCCGCTCTTGAGGAAGGGGCCCTTCGACAGGTCCTTGCCGGCGGGCGGCGTGAGCTGGACGTAGTTCTCGCCCAGGACCGAGGTCTTGGCCACCGTCGCGGTGCTGCCCTCGGGCACCGGGTGCTCCGGCGTGATCGACATGGTCACCCTGGCCTGGTAGCCCTGCAGCCGGATGCCGGTCACGGTGCCCACCCGTACGTCGGAGATCTGCACGCTGTGCCCGGCGACCAGGCTCTGGACGTCGTCGAAGGTGGCGTTGATGGTCAGGCCGCCGCCGCCGGCGCCGAGGGTCTGGAGCGAGCAGGACGCGGTGATGCCCAGCGCGAGCAGCCCTGACAGGACGCGTGCCTTCATCGGTTCTTCTTCCCCTGCTCGAAGGGGCAGTTGCTGAGGCCGGCGGGCAGGCACGGGACCTTGCCGAGGTGCAGGGCGTCGAACAGCGGGGTCAGCCAGGCCCTGGTCATCGCGTTGAGCACCACGCGGATCTTCAGCACGTGCTGCTTCTTGTCCCAGGAGTCGATCAGGATGTCGGAGAAGTCGGCCGCGCCCTTGATCGCCTGGGCCATCGACGCGCTGTTGGCCCGGACCGTCAGCACCAGCTCGGCCAGCGTGCCGGCGGCCTGGGGGAGCCGTGCTGAATAGGCTTCGATGATCACGTCGCCCCGGCGCACGAAATCGGCCATGCCCGCGATGAACGTCCGCAGCCGCCGCCGCTCCTCGGCCAGGATGGCGCTGGCCTCGGCGAAGGAGTCGATCGCGCCGGTCACCTGGCTCTGCCGCTTGTTGAGGCTGGTGGCCAGCTTGTTCAGGCCTTTGGCCAGGTCGACGAGCTGCTGGTCCTGCTTGGCCAGCGTGTCGGTGAGCCGCGCGGTGTCGGCGAGCGCGTTGTTGACCGTCTTGCCGCGGCCCCTGACGCCGTCGGCGAGGTCGCCCGCGACGTCGCCCAGCTTGTCGGAGTCCAGCGCGTCGGTCAGCTTGGTGAACGCGTCGAGCGCGTCGTCGATCTCCACCGGCAGGTCGGTACGCTCCAGCGGGATGGTGGCGCCGGAGGCGATCCGCTGGTCGCCGGGCTTCCAGGGCGGGTAGAGCACCACGTTCCGCTCGCCCAAGGTGTTCTGCGGCGCGACCACGGCCTTGACGTTCGCGGGCAGGGGCACCTCCCGGTCGACCGACAGCTCGACGCGTACCTTGTCGCCGTCGATCCGGATGCTCGTCACATATCCGGCGTCGAGCCCCATCACCTTCACCCGCGCCTGCTCGTACAGCGAGGGCGCCTTGCTGAAGATCGCGGTCAGCCGGTACGGCTCGGCGCCCAGCAGCGTGCACCCGCCACTGGCCGCCAGCAGCGTGCCGGCCAGCAGGGCGGCCAGTAAACGGGTCATCGGTCGTTCTTCCTGTCCTTGGCGATGGCGCCGAGCACCTCCGGGTCGATGGGGCCCAGGCCCGTGGCTATGGCCTCGAGCCACGGGCCTTGGCCGCCCATCGTGGACAGCCCGGAGAACGTCGGGCCGGCCCACGCCAGGAGCGCGTTGAACTCCTTGTTGCCGCTGTTGAGCTTGGTGGTGATCGCGCCGGTGTCGTCGAGGACCTGGACCAGCGTCTTCTCGTGCTCGTTGATCAGCCGGGTGGTGCTCTGGACGAGGTCGCTGCCGTCGCCGAGCAGCGCGCGCAGCTCGTTGCGGCGCGAGCGCAGCTCGTTCAGCATGACCTCGATGGCGTCGATGAGCCGCCCGAGCTGCTTGTCCTTCCGCTCCAGGACGTTCATGATCTTGGTGCCGTTGTCGAGGAGCTTCTGCAGCTGCGGTTCGCTCTGGCTGATGGTGTCCGACAGGTCGCCGATGTTCTTCAGCAGCTTGGTGATCCGGCCGCGCTTGCTGGTGTCGATCTTGCCCAGTTGGGTGAGCAGGTCGTCCACGGCCTTGGCGTCGAGCTTCTGGACCAGGTGGGTGGCGTCCTTGATGGCGTCGTTGATCAGCGTGGGGACGCCCGTCCGGGTTACCGGGATCCGCCGCTGCGCCTCGGGGAGCTGGTCGACGTACGGGGCGGTGACCGGGCCCGACAGCTTGACGTAGCGGCCGCCGAGCAGGTTGGACAGCGTGATGTCGGCCCGGGTGGCGCGGCCGAGCCGTACGTCGGTGTCGACCTTCCAGGTGACGACCACGTTGCCCTGGCCGTAGTCGGGCCGTACCTCGGTCACCTTGCCGACGCGCACGCCCGCGACCCGGACGTCGTTGCCGGTGCGCAGGCCGCCGGAGTCCACGAACGTGCCGGACATGTAGTAGCCGCCTTCGAGCAGCCCGAGGCTGCCGACGAGGAAGGTGGCCACCAGGACCGTGCCGAGCACCGTCAGCGAGATCAGGCCGACGACGATCTTGTTGCGGTCGCGGAAGGACTTGAGCGCCATCACTCACCGACCATGAGCTTCTGCAGGTCCTTCGAGCTCTGGATCCGCGTGCTGCCGCGCAGTGGGGGCGGCGTCTTCATCGGGTACGGGCAGGGCGCGGCGCTCAGTGCCAGGCACGGGACCGCGGTGATGAAGTAGTGACCGCGATCGACGCTGGAGTAGGCGCGGGCGAGCAGCGGCTGGAAGGTGCCGATCGTCTTGTCGATCTCGTTCACGTGCCGCCTGATGCCGCCGGTCAGCCCGGAGAGGTGGTCGACCAGCGAGCCCAGCTCGTCGGCGTTCTTGCCGAGCACCTGGTCGGAGGTGTGGACGGTGGTCGAGAGCTGCACGATCGCGTCGTCGATCAGCTTGCGGTTGCCGGCGAACGCCTCGGAGAGGGTGACCAGGTTGTCGACGAGCTGCTCGATCTGCTTGTCGCGCTGGGCGACCACGCCGGTGACGGTGGCGTAGTCCTTGAGCAATCGCTGGATCGTCTGCTTGCGCTCGTTGATCGTGCCGGTGATGGCGTTGACGTTGTCGAGCAGCCGGGGGATGTTCTTGTCGTTGCCCTTCAGGGACTTGGCGGCGGCGGTGAACAGCTGGTTGATCTGGTCCGGGTCCAGGCTGCGGGTCAGTGGGCCGAGGTCGCTCACCAGCTGGCCGATGTCGACCACGGACGAGGTGCGGACGACCCGCGAGCCGGGGGCCAGCCTGCCCGGCGCGGTGCCGGGGAGCAGATAGACGACCCGCTGGCCGACCGCGTTGCGCCACCTGATCGCGGCCTCGGTGTCCGAGGGCACCCTGATGGCGTCCTGGACCTCCATGGTGATCTCGGCGCGGCCGTTCACCACCTTGATCGTGTCGACCTGGCCCACGGGCGCTCCGGCGATCTTCACCTGGTCGCCCTCCCGCAACCCCGACACATCATCAAATGTCGCGATTAGTTGGTATCCGTCGCCGGTGCTGACCCGGGCGATCTGCACGGTGATCACCACGATCAGCGTCACCGTCAAGCCGACGAACAGCACCACGCGCAGCAGTGTCCACCGGCGGGTCACGCGTTCCCTGGACAGCGCCACGTCAGTCCCTCCCGTCGGTGGGGCCGCAGGAGCCGACGACGAGCTCGCAGATGTCGGTCGAGACGAACGCCTCCACCTGCAGCTGGCGGGCGCCGCCGGGGCCGGGCGCCTCGATCAGCTTGTTCAGCAGGTCCACCAGGCGGTTCAGGCCGCGTACGCCGTCACCGGCCAGGCCGAGCTGGGCGTAGATGAGCGAGGCCACCCGCTCGCCCGAGTGGACGGCCGCCCGCAGGTCCTGCCGGTGCTTGCGCAGGCCGTGCGCGCTCAGGTCGGAGACCGAGGTGACCTCCTGGAGCAGGACCCGCACTTTGTCGGCCCGCTCCAGCAGATCGGGGGTGATGACGTTGACGTCGGAGGAGATCGACACCAGCTCGTCGCCCTTGTCGGACAGCGCGGTGGACAGCCCGGCCGTGTCATGCAGGAACTGCCTGGCCCGGGCGCGCTGCCGGTGCGCGACATCGATGACCGTGCCCGCGTCGTCGATGAGCTCGCGCAGCCGCTTCCCCTCGCCGTCCAGCCCCTGGGCCAGGGTGTGCACGATGATGGTGACCTCACGCGGGTCCACGGCGTCCAGGCCCCGGTAGGCGGCGCCGAGCGTGTCGGACAGGTCGAGCGGCTGCTGGGTCTGGGTGATGACCGCGCCGCCGGCCAGGTAGGGGCCGGTGGTCTCGCCCGCGCCGAGCCTGAGGTCGACGAACTTGGGCCCGAACACCGACGACGGCTCGATGGCCGCGACGGTGGTGCGGGGCAGCCGGACACCGGGCTCGATGGCCATGCTCACCACGGCCTTGCCCTTGGCGTCGAGGGACACGCCCGTCACGTCGCCGACCGTGATGCCGCGGATCTTGACCGGGGACTTGGTGTCCAGGCCCTGACCGGCCCGGGCGAAGACGGCGTCGATCCTGGTGCCGCTGATCTCCGACGCGGTCCGTACGATGAAGATCGTCGTCGCCGCGAGCACCACGATGAGCGCGAGCGCGATGCCCGCACGGACGGGCAGGGAGAACTCGTCGCGTCCCATCGCTCACCCCGTCAGCTTCAGGTTGCTGCCGTTCCCCCAGAACAGGTACGACAGCAGCAGGTTGAGCAGGACGATCGTGACGATCGACTGACGGATCGCGCGGCCCGCCGCCACCCCCACGCCGACCGGCCCGCCGGTGGCGTAGAAGCCGTAGTAGCAGTGGATGACGACGACCGTGAAGGCGAACACCGCCACCTTGGTCACGCTGAACACGATGTCGCTGACCGGCAGGTACAGGTAGAAGTAGTAGTCGTAGACGCCCGGCGCCAGCCCGAACAGGACCGTGCTCATCAGCCGGGTGGCGAAGAAACTGGCGAACAGCGCGATCAGATAGATCGGCACCAGCGCCAGCAGCGCCGCCACCACCCGGGTGCAGATCAGGTAGGTGAAGGCGTTGATGCCCATCACCTCCAGCGCGTCGATCTCCTCGGAGATCCGCATCGCGCCCAGCTCGGCGGTGAACGACGAGCCGACCTGCGCGGCCAGCGCGGTCGCGGCGATGATCGGGGTGATCTCGCGTACGTTGGCGAAGCTGCCGACCAGGCCCATGAACGACTCGGCGCCGATCGCCTGCAGCCCCTGGTAACCCTGCAGGCCCACGGTCGCGCCCACGACGAAGGCCATGGTGAACACCACGAAGATCATGCCGCCGCCGATGACGGTCGCGCCGACGCCCACGACCACGTCGCTGACCTGGCGGATGACGACCTTGAAGTACTTCAGCCGGAGGATCACGTCGCGGACGGAGTAGAACAGCACCTTCCACACGAACAGCGGCCAGTTGGCCAGGGTCGCGAACCGCTCGGCCCATTCGCGCCCGCTGACGGCGAACCTGAGGCCGGCCGTACGCGTGACCATCACAGCGCCTTCGGCGGGTAGGCGAGGAAGTAGACGGCGGAGATCACGTAGTTGAACGCGAACACCAGCATGAACGTGACCACCGTCGACTGGTTGACCGCCCGGCCCACACCGACGGGGCTGGTGGCGCAGGTCATGCCCTTGTAGCAGGCGACGGCCGCGGCGATGAAGCCGAAGATCCACGCCTTGAACAGCGTCACGTACAGGTCGGAGCCCACCACGAGCGACAGCGCGCCGTCGAAGTAGGCGCCGGAGGTCACGCCCTGGACGACCACGTTGAAGAAGTAGCCGCCGCTGGCCCCGGCCAGGATGACCAGCGGGCACAGGCAGACCGCGACCGTGCTCGCCGCCCACATGCGCGGCGTCACCAGGCGGTGGATCGGGTTGACCGACATCACCTCCATGGCGCTCAGCTCGTCGCGGATGTGCCGCGCGCCGATGTCGGAGGTCATCGCGCTGCCGCCGGCCCCGGCGATCAGCAGGGCGCTGGCCAGCGGCGCGACCTCCCGGATGAGCCCGACGAACACGGCGCTGCCGGTGGCGGACGCCGCGCCGAGCTGCCAGGCCAGGTCACCCACCTGCAACGCCACGGTGGCGCCGAGAGGTAAGGAGACGAGCAGCACCGGCACGCTGGTCACGCGGGCCAGGAACCAGCACTGGTCGACGAACTCCCACCACCAGCTCCGGACGTCCCAGCTGCGGCGCAATCCCTCCAGGACGATGACGAAGAGCTCACCCACCTGGCCGAGCACGGACACAGCCTTGCGGCCAACGTATCCGGACAACTGACCACCTCGTGGAACCAGCCGACTACGGAAGCAGTAACCCTACTGACGGTCCGTCTAGTAAGTCGATGCTTTCGCTGGAATTTGAGGAAAAGGTATGAGGCTCAGCTCAGAGGTTGTCAGCCCGCTACGAAACGTGATCGCTTCGTAGCCGTATCAGGTGTTCAGCCCAGCAGCCCGGCCATCCACGACTCGACCTCGGCGGGATGGCGCGGCAGGGCGGCCGACATCAGGCGGGCGCCGTCGGCGGTGATCACCAGGTCGTCCTCGATCCGGATGCCCAGCCCCCGGAACTCCGCCGGCAGGGTGAGATCGTCGGGCTGCAGGTACAGGCCCGGCTCGACGGTGAGCACCTGGCCCTCCTCCAGGACCCCGTCCAGGTAGACCTCCGAGCGCGCGCGGGCGCAGTCGTGCACGTCCAGGCCGAGCATGTGGCCGCTGCTGCAGAGCGTGTAGCGGCGGTACAGGCCCGACTCCATCAGCGCGTCCGGCGAGTCGCGCAGCAGGCCCCAGTCGTGCAGGCCCTCGCTGATGACCCGCATCGCCGCCAGGTGGAAGTCGCGGAAGCGGGCACCGGGCTTGAGCGCGGCGATGCCGGCCGTCTGCGCCTCGTACACCAGCTCGTACGCCTGCCGCTGCACGGGACTGAAGCGGCCGGACAGAGGCAGCGTGCGGGTGATGTCGGCCGTGTAGAGCGTGTCGGACTCGACGCCCGCGTCCAGCAGCAGGAGGTCGCCCGGGTCGAGGCGGCCGTCGTTGCGGATCCAGTGCAGCACGCACGCGTGCGCGCCCGAGGCCACGATGCTGTCGTAGCCGGCCGCGTTGCCCTCCAGGCGCGAACGGAGCCCGAACACGCCCTCCAGGTAGCGCTCGCCCCGAGGGTGTCCGAGCGCGGCGGGCAGGGCGCGTACGACGTCTTCGAAGCCGCGCGCGGTGGCGTCGACCGCCGACTGCAGCTCGCCGATCTCCCACGCGTCCTTGATCAGCCGCATCTCCGACAGGAAGCTCTCGAACTCCGCGTCGCCCGGCAGCAGCGCGTCGACCGCCGGGTCCACGCCGCCCAGCACCCTGGCGGGCCCGGTCAGCGACAGCTCGCGGATGTGGGCGCAGCCGATCTGGTAGAGCTCGGCCGCCTCCTCCAGGTCGGGCCGCCGCCCCACCCAGAACTCCCCATAACGCCGGTCGCGGTAGAACTCCTCGCCGTCCTCGCGCGGCGAGCGCGGCCTGAGGTACAGCGTGGCCTCGCCCGACGGCTCGATGACCAGCACGTCGCCCGGCTCGCCCGCGCCCGTCAGATAGGAGAACGCGCTGTGCGGCCGGAAACGGTAGTCGCTGTCGTTGCTGCGCACCTTGAGCGTCCCCGACGGCACGACGAGCCGCTCACCGGGGAAGCGGGCGGCGAGCGCGGCGCGGCGCCTGGCCGCCCAGGGCGCGATCGGCAGCGCCGCCACGTCGGTGCGCCGGGTGTCGGCCCAGCCCGTCCGCATGAACGCGGTCAGCGCCGCGGTGACGGGCAGATCATGGCTGCCGGTATTGAGCGGCTCTGTCATCACGCATCCTGTTTCACAAGCTCCATGTACGGCATGCAGCCTACGGGAACGCTTGACGGTGCCCCTACCTGCTTGCTTGCCTTGAAAGCTACGCGGGTGGAGCGCTTAGCCGGAGCCACCCGGGGTAACTGAGAGCCGAGGTGGTTCAGATGCTCATCGGGACAATCCTGCGCGGCAAGGGAAGCGCGGTGATGACCGTGGCTCCGGAAGCCACGGTCCGCGAACTCCTGACCAAGCTCGCCGAGCACAACATCGGCGCCGTCGTGGTCTCCGCCGACGGCGTGACGATCACGGGCATCGTGTCCGAGCGCGACGTGGTCCGCCGCCTGCACGACCGCGGCGCGGCCGTGCTCGACCAGCCCGTCTCCGCGATCATGACGTCGGAAGTACGCACGGTCGGCCCGCACGACAACGTCGACGAGCTGCGAAGGACCATGACCACACACCGGTTCCGGCACATGCCCGTCGTCGAGGACGGGCGGCTGGTCGGCATCGTGAGCATCGGTGACGTGGTCAAGAGCGCGATCGAGGAGCTGGAGACGGAGAAGGCGTCGCTGGTCGACTACCTCCACCGTTGACACGGATGGGACGCTTGTCCCCGTGATGTACGGGCCTCCTCCCGAATACCCTCCGTCTCCGGAATATCCCCGGGCGACGAGCAGTCCGACCATCATCGTGCTCGTTTCCGGGTTGACCTGCTTACTCGGGTTCCTGCTCGGGTACTTCACCGGGCTGGACTCGGGGGAGGCGACGGCCGCACCCGCGGAGACGCCTCCGGTGACGATGACGATCGGCGACTCGACGCCGCCCGCGGACCAGGGGACGGACCCGTCGGCCCCGGCGGGCGCGCCCACGTCGGACCCGTCAGCCCCGGCGGGCACGGTCACGTCGAACCCGGTCGCGTCCGCTCCGGCGGGGACACCCGCGCCGGTCGGGACCGCACCGGTCGGGACCGCACCGGTCGGGACCGCGCCGGCTGGGACGCCTGCTCCGGTGGGCTCGGCCGGGCCGCCGGGCGCGCTCGGCGGCATGCGGACGCTCATCGTGGGCGTGGACATCCAGCCCGGCACCTACCGTACGACGGGTCCGGCGACCGCCACGGACAAGTGCTACTGGGCCCGCATGAAGAGCACGTCCGCCCAGGTCAGCGACGTGATCGCGGCGGACATGCCGACGGGACCGGCCACCGTGACGATCCTGGCCACCGACAAGGCGTTGCAGACGGGCGGCTGCGCCCCATGGACCAAGTCCTGACGTGCTTGGAGCCGGGTGGGCCGATATAGGAGGATGCAGCCAGCCCATCAAGGAGGATGACATGTCGATCTTGCGGAGCCTGGTGGAGAGCCTGCGCGGTGGCGCCATCGAGGTGATCGATCTCACCTCGCCCCTGTCATCGGATACGCCGATCCTCCAGCTGCCCGAGCCTTTCGGCAACACGATTCCGTTCCGGCTGGAGGAGATCAGCCGCTACGACGACCGCGGTCCCGCCTGGTACTGGAACGACATCCACACGGGCGAGCACAGCGGCACCCACTTCGACGCGCCGATCCACTGGGTGACCGGCCGCGACGGCCAGGACGTGTCCCAGGTGCCCGTGTCCAGCCTGCTGGCCCCCGCCGTCGTGCTCGACCTGGCGGCGGAGGCGGCGAAGGACCCCGACTTCCTGCTCCAGATCGACCACGTCAAGGAGTGGGAGCGCGCCAACGGCCCGCTGCCCGACGGCGGCTGGCTCCTCTACCGCACCGGCTGGGACGCCAGGGCCGCCGACCAGGCCACCTTCCTGAACGCCGACGAGACCGGCCCGCACACCCCCGGCATCTCCGTCGAATGCGCGAACTGGCTGGCCGCCGAGACGCCCATCCTCGGGCTCGGCGTCGAGACCGTCGGCACCGACGCGGGCACCGCCCACTCCTTCGACCCGCCCTTCCCGTGCCATTCGTTCCTGCTGGGGGCGGGCAAGTACGGCCTGACCCAGCTGCGCAACCTCGACCGCCTGCCGGTGACCGGCGCCGTCGTCCTGGCCCCGCCGCTGCCGATCGTGGGTGGGTCGGGTAGCCCGGTGCGGGTACTGGCGCTGGTGGAGCGGAGGAGCTCGGAGGGAGAGAGCGAGGAACGAGCCAACGAGCTCCGAAGCGGCCGCGACCATAAGCTCGAGAGATGATCGTCGCCGAGGCCGTCGGGCGGGTGCTGGCCGAGGCCGGGGTCGACACCGCGTTCGGCGTGGTGGGCAGCGGCAACTTCCACGTCACCAACGCCCTCGTGGCGCACGGCGTGCGCTTCGTCGCCGCCCGCCATGAGGGCGGCGCCGCCACGATGGCCGACGCGTACGCCAGGATGAGCGGCAAGGTCGGGGTCGTCTCCGTCCACCAGGGGCCCGGCCTGACCAACGCCGTGACGGGGATCGCCGAGGCGGCCAAGAGCCGTACCCCGCTGATCGTGCTCACCGGCGAGGCGACGGACGTGCGCTCCAACTTCCACATCGACCAGGACGCGCTGGCGGCGTCGGTCGGCGCGGTCTCGCTCCGCGTCACGGAGGCCGGCCGGGCGGTCGAGGAGACGCTGTCGGCCTACCGTACGGCGGCCCGCGACCGGCGCACGGTGGTGCTCAACCTGCCGCTCGACGTGCAGCAGGACATCGTCGCGTGGCCCGGCCTCATCGGCGAGTCACACGGGACGCCATCGGCCGCGGAGCCGCACGGGACGCCAGCGGCCGGGACGCCGTCGGGTGCGGAGTCGGCTGGGACGCTGTCGGCCGGGATGCCGTCGGGTGCGGAGGCGTTCAGGACGCCGTCGGCCGCGGAGCTCGGCGCGCTGGTCCGGCTGCTGGCGGGGGCGCGGCGGCCGGTGTTCGTCGCCGGGCGCGGCGCCAGGCACGCCAGGGCCGAGCTGGAGGAGCTGGCCGCCGCCACGGGCGCGCTGCTCGCCACCTCCGCCGTCGCCAAGGGCCTGTTCCGGGGCAGCCCATGGGACCTGGACGTGAGCGGTGGCTTCGCCACGCCGCTCGCCGCCGAGCTGATCCACGACGCCGACCTCATTGTGGCCTGGGGGTGCGCCCTCAACATGTGGACCACCCGCCACGGACGGCTGATCGGTGAGCACACCAAGCTCGTCCAGGTGGATTTGGACGAGAGCGCCCTGGGCGTCCACCGGCCGATCACCCTCGGCCTGGTCGGCGACACGGCCGCCACGGCGCGCACGGTCTTCCACGCCCTCGCTCCGACCGGCGATTCGCTCGCTCCGACTGGGGACGCTCGTGCTGCGACCGGGGACGCCCTCGCTCCGACTGGGGACGCTCGCGATTCGGCGGGGGACGCTCGCGATTCGGCGGGCGAGACCGAGCGCGGGTATCGGTCGGCGGAGGTCGCCGCGCGGATCCGGGCCGAGGGACGGTGGCAGGCCCTGCCCTACGACGACGAGGGCGGCGATGGGCTGATCGACCCCAGGACGCTCACGATCGGGCTCGACGACCTGCTGCCGGGGGAGCGGATCGTGGCGGTCGACTCCGGCAACTTCATGGGGTACCCGGCCATGTTCCTCGATGTGCCCGACGAGCGGGGGTTCTGCTTCACCCAGGCGTTCCAGTCGATCGGGCTCGGGCTGGCGACCGCGATCGGCGCCGCGCTCGCCCGGCCCGACCGGCTGCCGGTCGCCGCGCTGGGCGACGGCGGGGCGCTGATGGGCATCGCCGAACTCGACACCGTCGTACGGCTCGGGCTGCCGATGGTGGTCGTGGTCTACGACGACGAGGCGTACGGCGCCGAGGTGCACCACTTCGGCCCCCACGGGCACCCGCTCGGCACGGTCACCTTCCCGCCCGCCGACTTCGCCGCGATCGCCACCGGCTACGGCTTCGCGGCCGTGACGGTCACCGAGCCCGGCGACCTGGCCGGGGTGGCCGAGTGGCTGAAAGGCCCCAGGGACCGGCCGCTGCTGGTGCACGCCAAGCTCGCCGGGAAGCACGGCTCGTGGTGGCTGGAGGAGGCGTTCAAGGGCCACTGAGCCGGTTCAGGAGGCATCGAGTCTCGGGAGCCGCTGAGCGGGTTCAGGAGTCGCTGAGCTTGCGGATGGTGCGGGCCTCCTCGGCGGCCGCGAGGACGGCCGCCAGGGGCGCGCCCGCGCCCGCCGTGACGGCCGCCGCGATCGCCCCCTCCACGAACGGCACGTCGGCCACCACCACCCGGCCGGGCTCCGCCAGCAGCCGGGCCGTCAGGACCGAGCTGCCCAGGTCGGGTACGAGCACCACGCCGTCGCCCTGGTCGACCGCCGTGAGCGCCCGCTCGATCAGGTCGAGGCTCGTGCCCACCCCGCCGTCCTCGGTGCCGCCCGCCGCCGCCACCCGCGCGCCCGTACCGGCGATGCCGCGGACGAGCGCGGCCGTTTCCGCCGCCAGCCCGGCGCTGTGGGCCACCAGTACGATGCCCACCATCACGAGCTCACGGTGACCAGGCAGGCGACGATGAGGGCGGACGACGCCGCCCCCGGATCCTCGTGCCCGACGCTGCGCTCGCCCAGGTAACTGGCCCGGCCCTTGCGGGCAGGCATCGGGATCGTGGCCCGCGCCCCCTCCTCGGCCGCGCGCGCCGCCAGCTCGAACGCCTCCCGGACCCCCGCCCCATCCCGTACGGCCAGCGCCAGGGCCAGCGATGCCGGAGCCAGCGCGTCCACCATGGTCTTGTCGCCCGGAGCCGCCTTGCCCAGCCGCTCGACCGCGACCACCCCGGCCTCGAACGCCGCCGCGAACCCGGCCTGCGTCACCGGCGCCTCCATCGCCTTGCCCATGGCCCGGAACGCCGACCCGTACAACGGCCCGGAAGCACCCCCGACGCGGCGGATCAGCGTCGTGCCCGCGGACACCAGCACCTGGCCCGGCGCGGCCGGCGGGGAGTCGGCCAGCGCCTTGAGGACCTCGGTGAAGCCGCGGTCGAGGTTCGCGCCGTGGTCGGCGTCGCCGATCGCCGCGTCCAGCGCGGTCAGCCGCTCGCGCTGCGCCCGGACCTGCTCGGCCACCTCCTCCAGCCAGGCGACGAAGAAGGCCGTGGTCAACGTGCCGGGGCCCGTGGAGCCGCCGCCCGTCTCGGGGTCCGTGGGGGCGCCCATCAGCGTCCCCAGCGCAGTCCCGGCGTCTCGACCGGCGCGTCCCACAGACGCGTCAACGTGTCGTCGAGCCGGCAGATCGTCACCGAGAAGCCCTGCATATCCAGACTCGTCACGTAGTTGCCCACCAGCGACCGCGTCACCCGCGCCCCCTTGCCGCGGATGACGGCCGCCACTTCGGCGAACGCCACGTACAGCTCCATCAGGGGTGTGCCGCCCATGCCGTTCAGCAGGACGAGCAGGTCGCCCTCCAGCGGCAGGTCGCGGTGGATGGCCTCCATGGCGATCTCGGACAGCTCGCGGGCCGAGGCCATCGGCGCCCGGATCCTGCCGGGCTCGCCGTGGATGCCGATGCCCAGTTCCACCTGCGTGTCGGGCAGATCGAACGTCGGCTTGCCCGCCGCGGGCGTCGTACACGAGGTGAGCGCGATGCCGAAGGAGCGGCTGCGCGCGTTCACCTCGCCCGCCACGCTCGCCACCTCCGCCAGCGGCGCGCCCTCCTCGGCCAGCGCTCCGGCGATCTTCTCCACGAACAGCGTCGCGCCGGTGCCCCGGCGGCCCGCCGTGTAGAGGGAGTCCTGGACGGCCACGTCGTCGTCCACGAGCACGCCGGCGATCTGGACGTCCTCGCACAGTTCGGCGGCCATCTCGAAGTTCAGCACGTCGCCGGTGTAGTTCTTGACGATGTGCAGCACGCCCGCGCCGCCGTCGACGGCCGTGGTCGCCTCGACGATCTGGTCGGGCACGGGCGAGGTGAAGATCTCTCCGGGGCAGGCGGCGTCGAGCATGCCGTAGCCGACGAAGCCGGCGTGCAGCGGCTCGTGCCCCGAGCCGCCGCCGGAGACCAGCCCGACCTTGCCCGCCCGCGGCCCCGACGCGCGGTAGACGACCCGGTCGCGGATCCGCAGCGACGGGTGGGCGGCCGCCATCCCGGCCAAGGCGTCGTCAACCGCGGATTCGGCCGAGTTGATGAGCTTCTTCATGATGAGAAACATTTGCCCGTTTCCCCGGCGGGGCAAGCGTCATAGTGGAACTCGGCCACAGCTTCTACGACCCTGCCGACTACCGTCCGACCGGGGTGAATAGGCTACCTTCTGGTCATGGCTGAGATCGTGTACCCGCCGGTGATCGCCGCCGCGCGGACCCTCTTTCGCGTCCTCGACTACCGCTTCCACATGGAGGGGACCGAGCATATTCCGCGCACCGGCGGAGCGGTGCTGGTCAGCAACCACATCAGCTATCTCGACTTCATCTTCGCCGGATTCGGGGCGGTGCCCGCCAAGCGGCTGGTGCGGTTCATGGCCAAGCAGGATGTGTTCGACCACCGTATCTCGGGGCCGCTGATGCGCGGCATGCACCACATCCCGGTCGACCGGGGCGCGGGCGCGGGGTCGTACGCGACGGCGCTGCGCATGCTGAAGGGGGGCGAGGTGGTCGGCGTCTTCGCCGAGGCGACGATCAGCCGGTCGTTCACGGTCAAGGAGATCAAGAACGGCGCCATCCGCATGGCTCAGGCGACCAAGGTCCCGGTCATCCCGATGGCGCTGTGGGGGAGTCAGCGGATCTGGACCAAGGGCCGGTCCAAGCAGCTCACTCTGCGGCACGTACCCATCACGATCCTGATCGGGGAGCCCATCCACCCCAAGCGCGGCGAGGACGTCAACCAGCACGTCGCCGACCTGCACGCGCGGATGTCGGAGCTGGTGGACCGGGCCCAGCGCACCTACCCGGAGATCCCGCCGGGCGTGTGGTGGCAGCCCCAGCACCTCGGCGGCACGGCTCCCACGCCGGAGGAGGCCGCCGCCATGGACGCCGCCGAGGCGGAAGCCCGCGCCAAGCGCGGCGAGGAGGAATAACGGAACGACCGGTCAGATCGCCGCGGGGTAGCTGCTGGCGCGCATGCCGGCCAATAAGCCGGCGGTCTGTTCGGGCGTGAAGCGGCGCACCGGGTCGTGGTGCAGCAGGCCCTCGATGAGGGGCCGCATGATCCCGGCCCGGCGCGGCGGCGGGTAGCCGCCGCTCCTGGCCATGCCGAGCACCGTGGCCGCGTCCTGCCCGGGGTAGGGCGGCTGGCCCTCGATGGCGCTGTAGAGCGTGGCGCCGAACGACCACATGTCGGCCTCCTTGCTCGCCGGGCCGCCGTGCAGCCGCTCGGGGGCCATGAACGCGGGCGTGCCGCGCAGCCGCCGGGACGTGGTCATCCGGATGTCGCCCTCGACCGTGGCGATGCCGAAGTCGGTCAGCACCACGCGGTCGCCGGTCAGCATCACGTTGGCCGGCTTCACGTCGCGGTGCAGCACCCCTGCCTGGTGGGCGGTACGCAGCGCGGCCAGCAGGTGCTGGCCGATCGCCGCCACCGACTGCGCGGGCAGCGTCCCCACCTGGGAGAGCAGCTGGTGCAGTGAGAGGCCGTCGAGGTACTCCATCACGATCCACAGCTTGCCGCCCTCTTCGATGAGGTCGTGGACCGTGACGATGTTCGGGTGGGTGAGCCCAGCGGCCATCCGCGCTTCACGGAGGACCCTGCGACGGACCATCTCGGCCTCACCGCTGAGGGTCAGCTCCTTGAGCGCCACCTCACGGTGGAGAAGCTGGTCGAAAGCCCGCCAGACGACTCCCATACCTCCACGACCGGCCTCCTCGTTAAGGAGGTACCGTCCGCCGATCTCCCGCATGCCATCCCCTCATTGCTCGGGGTAATCATGTCATCTCGAGGTAGGCCAAAGTGTGACTAACGTGATCTGAATGTGTCGGGAACGGAAGGTGCGCTGGTCAAAGGGTGAGAAATTCGATCGTGTAAGGCGCGCCACACGAGCCCCACGCCCACCAAACAGACCCCTGTGGCGCCCAGAAGCACGGCGGTCAGCCCGGCGAGTTCGGCCACCACCCCGCCGAGGGCGGCCCCCACCGGCATCCCGCCCATGCCGATCAGCCGGTAGGCGGAGTTGACCCGGCCGAGCAGTTCGGGTGGGATCAGCCGCTGCCGCGTGGAGATGACCAGGACGTTGGCGACGGCCCCGATGACGCCCCACACCACGGAGGTCGGATACAGCAGCCAGGCGACGGGCCACACCACCGGCACGAGGTACAGCAGGGCGCTCACCAGCCAGGCGCCGACCAGCGTCCGGCCCTCTCCGAGCAGCCCGGAGACCCGCTCCGAGACCAGCGATCCGGCCACCGCGCCGACGGCCATCGCGGTCATCATCAGGCCGTACCCGCTGGGGCTCAGCCCGATCCGCGACCCGTCGCCGACGGCCCACAGCACGAACACCCCGAAGTAGGCGGCGCTGGCGAAGTTCAGCAGACCGGCCGAGACGGCCAGCGTGCGCAGGAACCGCTGGGACCACAGATAGCGCTGGGCGGCCACGATGTCGCGCAGCAGCGAGCGCCTGGGGCCCGCTGTGGCGGCCGTTCCGTAGGAGCCCCTCATGCCCAGCAGGAGCAGGCCCGCGGCGCCGTACAGGAGGGCTGGAGCGCCGAAGACGGCGGCGGGCAGCAGCGTGACCAGCAGGCCGGCGATCGGCGCGCCGGCGAACTCGTTGCCGATCATCTGGGCGCTCTGCACCCGCCCGTTCGCCGCCGTGATGCGCTCCGGCGGCACCGCCATCGGCAGCACCGACTGGGCCGAGGTGTCGGCGAAGACCTCGGCCACGCCCGCGATCAGTACGGCGGCCAGAACGACCCACAAGTTGACCAGCCCGAGCAGCCCGAGCGCGGTCGTCGCCGCGAGCACGGCGGAACGGGCGAGGTTGGCCAGCACCATGATCCGTCTGCGGTCGAGCCGGTCGGCGATCGCGCCCGCGTGCAGGGCGAACAGTAACCACGGCAGCGTGGCGGCGGCGCCGGTCAGCGACACCAGTGTGGGGGAGCGGGTCATCGACACGGCCAGGAGGGGCGCGCCCACCTTGAGCACGCCGTCGGCCAGGTTCGAGAGGGCGGTCGACGACAGGAGGAAGCCGAAGGATCGGCCGAGACGTGGCATGGGTCACTCCGCTAGTGTGTAAGGAAAACTATGCACAGATTTCTTTGCAAAGATAGGTGTGCACAGCCATGCAGAGCAAGCACTATTCGGCCAGAACGCTCGACGCGAACGCGCTGAAGTCGTTCGCGCACCCGCTGCGACTGCGCATCTACGAGCTGCTCGACGAGCACGGCCCCTCGACGGCCACCCGGCTGGCCGGACTGCTCGGCCAGAACACCGGGGCGACCAGCTACCACCTGCGTGAGCTGGCCCGGCACGACATGATCGAGACGGTGCCCGAGCTGGGCAAGGGCAAGGAGAAGTACTGGCGGATCGTGCCGGGCGGCTTCTCCTACGGCGACCCCTCGGCCGATCCGTCGGCCGATCCCGAGACGGTCGACGCGCTCGCCCGGCTGCTCGACGACCTCATCCGGCAGCGCGGTGCCGAGCTGGCCCGCTGGCGCGAGGAGGAGGCGACGACTCCCGAGGAGTGGGTGCGGGCGAGCGGGTTCGGACGGCGGTCGATGCGGCTCACCGTGGCCGAGACGACGCGGATGCGCGAGGAGGTGTTCGAGGTCCTGGAGAGGTACCGGGCCGTGGCGGACCGCAGGGACCTCGAGTCCCCGGGCGCTCCGGACCCGGCGACCGGTCGCGTGGTGGTCCACTTCGACGTGCTGCCGGTGGGGGTCAAACACACGATCAAGGACTCCTAGGGACATCCCTAGGCCAAGCCCTGTCGCGACGCCGCCGCTCGCCGCCTAATGTCCTGCATCAAGCTTCCGTCCCCCGTCCGCATGCCGGGCGCGGCGCCGCCGACGGAGCGGGCGATGCTCGGCGGCGCCGCCGCCCTCGTCATGTCGCTGACCTCCGAGTCCGCCGGACATAGGGCTCGGAAAGGCAGGCGCCCCCGTCCCGGGCTGGAGGGACGGGGGCGTTTGCCGTGCCCGGGCGGGACTGGTCGATCAGTATGAGTTAGGTTAGCCTCACCTTAAAGGATCGAGGTGGAGCTGACGATGATCGAGCCCTTTCGCATGTTCGACGTACGCGTGAACCGGTTAGCACGCCTGAGCCCGACCTTCCTGCGCGTGACGTTCGAGGGGGAGGACCTGCACCACTTCGCGGACAACGGGTTCGACCAGCGGATCAAGCTCATCCTGCCGGTCGACGGGCACGGGCTGGAGCACCTGCCGAGCGGCCCCGACTGGTTCCCGCGCTGGCGCGGCCTGCCCGACGCGCTGCGCAACCCGCTCCGTACCTACACCGCCCGTCTGGTACGCCCCGAGGCCCGCGAGGTGGACGTGGACGTGGTCATGCACGACCACGGCGACGGCCCGGTGGCCCGCTGGGCGGCCGATGTGCGGCCCGGGGCCGTCGCGGTGCTGCTCGGCCCCGACGCCCGCCACGACGGGCCGCACGGCGGCCTGGAGTTCCACCCGCCCGCGGACACCGGGGCGGTGCTGATCGCCGGCGACGAGACCGCGGTCCCCGCGATCTGCTCCATCCTCGAACGGCTGCCGGCCGGCTACGAGGGCGAGGCGCTCATGGAGGTGCCCCGCGCGGACGACTTCCTGCCCGTCGAGACGGCGAGCGGCGTCAAGGTCACCTGGCTGGCCCGCGCCGACGAGGAGCGCGGCGCCCTGCTGGTGCCCGCCGTCAGGGCCGCCGCCGACCGGTTGCTCCCCCCGCTGCCCACTCCGGACTCCTTCCAGGACATCGACGTGGACGTGGAGGAGCTGTGGGAGGTGCCCGAGGAGGCGCCGTACGGCCCGCTGTACGCCTGGCTGGCCGGCGAGGCGGCGGTGATCAAGTCGCTCAGGCGGCACCTGGTCGCCGAGCGCGGGATGGACAAGCGCGCCGTGGCCTTCATGGGTTACTGGCGGCTGGGCCGCGCCGAGCACAACGAGTAAGGGAGTCCCCCGTAATGACCCGCGTCCTGTACGCGCTCGCCGCCATGACCCTCGCCCTGGCCACCGGATGCGGCTCCGCCACGCCCCAGGCCCCCGTGGCGGCGGCCTCCGCCTTCTCCGCCACCCTCAATCACAAGTACGGCAGCACCACGATCACCGCCAAGCCCAAGCGGATCGTCACCGTCGGCCTCGTCGAGCAGGACGCCCTGCTGGCCCTCGGCATCGTGCCCGTCGCCACCACCGAGTGGCTCGGCGGGTATCCCGGCGCCATCGGGCCCTGGGCCAAGCCCAAGCTCGGCTCCGCGGCGGTCCCGCAGGTGCTGAAGGACACGGGCAGCGGCCCCCAGATGGAGAAGATCGCGGCCCTGCGGCCCGACCTGATCCTGGCCCTGTACTCGGGGCTGACCCAGGAGCAGTACACGACCCTGTCCAAGATCGCACCCACCGTGGCGCAGCCCAAGGAGCACATCGACTACGGGATCTCCTGGCAGGAGGTGACCAAGCAGGTCGGCGTGGCCGTCGGCGAGCCCGCCAAGGCGGAGGCGCTGGTCAAGCAGGTGGAGGACAGGTTCGCCGCCGTACGGAAGGAGCATCCGGAGTTCGCCGGGCAGACCGGGCTGATGGGCACGGTCTACGAGGGCTACTTCGTCTTCGGCAGCCAGGACCCGCGCTCCCGCCTGCTCACCTCGCTCGGCTTCAAGCTCCCCGCCGACCTGGACCAGGCCATCGGCGACAAGTTCGGCGCCAACATCAGCCGCGAACGCCTCGACCTGCTCGACACCGGAGCGCTCCTCTGGAGCGTGACGAACCCCGACAAGGACAAGGCCACCCTGCGCGCCGACACCGTCTACAAGGGGCTCAAGGTGGTCAAGGAGGGGCGCGAGGTGTTCGTGCGGGACGGCACCGATGTCGGCAACTCGGTGTCCTTCCTGACCGTGCTCAGCCTGCCGTACGTGCTCGACACGCTGGTGCCGCGGCTCGCGGCCGCCGTCGACGGGAACCCGGCCACCGAGGTCGGGCTGCCCTCGTGACCCGGCGGGCCATCCTGGTGGTGGCGTCGGCCGGCGCCCTCGCCCTGATCTGCCTGCTCTCGCTGGCCCTGGGCGCCCGCCAGATCCCCCTGGGCGAGGTGCTCAGGGCGCTGGGCGGCCTGGGCGCGGACCAGGAGACGCGGGAGGTGATCTGGTCCGTGCGCGTGCCGCGGACGCTGCTCGGCGTGCTCGCCGCGGCGGCACTCGGCCTGTCCGGCACGCTCATGCAGGCGCTCACCCGCAACCCCCTCGCGGACCCCGGGGTGCTCGGCGTCAGCGCGGGCGCGGCGTTCGGCGTGGTGATCTCCATGGCCGTCCTCGGCATCAGCGCGTTGTCCGGGTTCGTGTGGTTCGCGTTCGCGGGCGCGCTGCTGGCGAGCCTGGTCGTGTACGCGATGGCCGGAATGGGCCGTGACGGGATGGCACCGGTCAAACTGGCCCTGGCCGGGGTGGCCGTCACGTTTCTGCTCAGCTCGGTCACCAGCGCCATCGTGCTCGTCGATCCCGAATCGCTGAACCGTTACCGGTTCTGGTCCGCCGGGTCGCTGTCCGGGCACGGCTCCGGCGTACTGCCGCAACTGCTGCCGTTCATCCTGGCGGGGGCCGTGCTGGCGATCGCCTGCGCGCCCGCGCTCAACAGCCTCGCGCTCGGCGACGACGTGGCCCGCGGGCTGGGCCGCCGGGTGGGCCTGGTACGCCTCCAGGGCGCGGTGGCCGTGATGCTGCTCACCGGCGCCGCGGTCGCGGCCATCGGGCCCGTCGTCTTCGTCGGCCTGGTCGTGCCGCATCTCGCGCGGGCCGTCGCCAGGCGCGGCGGGGCCGAGACCGACCACCGGCTGCTGCTGCCCCTGTCGGCGCTGCTCGCGCCGTGCCTGCTGCTGGCCGCCGACATCCTGGGCCGCCTCGTCGTACCGCCGATCGAGGTGCAGGCCGGGCTGCTGGTCGCGTTCATCGGCGGGCCGTTCTTCATCGTGCTGGCCCGGCGCCAGCGGCTGGCGGAGCTGTGATGAGCCAGCTCGCCTTCCGTCTCTCCACACCACCCGTGTCGGGCGTGCTGCGCCCTCGGGTGGTCGTGGTGTGCCTGGCGCTGGCCGCCGCGACGTTCCTGGCCTTCTGCCTCGGCATCGGGCTGGGCGAGTTCCCGCTCGGCCTCGGCGAGGTCGTCCAGTCGCTGCTCGGCGCGGGCGATCAGGGCACCCTGTTCGTCGTACGGGAGCTGCGCCTGCCCAGGGCGCTGACCGGGCTGCTCACCGGTGCCGCCTTCGGGCTGTCCGGCGCCCTGTTCCAGACCATGACCCGCAACCCGCTGGCCAGCCCCGACATGATCGGCGTCACCCAGGGGGCGGGCGTCGCCGTGGTGGCCGGGATCGTCCTCGGCATCGGTTCCGGGCCCGGCGTGCAGGTTCTCGGCTTCTCGGGGGCGGTGCTCGCCGCGCTGCTGACGTACCTGTTCGCGTGGCGGCGCGGCACCACCGGGTATCGCATCGTGCTGGTCGGCATCGGCCTGTCGTGGATCTTCACCAGCGCCACCGAGTACCTCATGGTCACGAGCAACACCTTCCAGGCCCAGGCCGCGCTCGGCTGGCTCTTCGGCAACCTCAACGGCCGCACCTGGGGCCAGGCCGTGCCGCTGGCGCTCGCCCTGGCCGTGCTTGCGCCCGTCGCGCTCCTGCTCGGCCGCTGGAGCCGGGCGCTGCAGCTGGGCGACGAGGTGGCCGTGGTGCTCGGCGCGCCGGTGCAGCGGGCGCGGCTGACGCTGCTGCTGGTGGGCGTCGCGCTGGTCGCCTTCGGCACGGCAGCCGCCGGGCCGATCGCGTTCGTCGCGCTGGCCGCGCCGCAGATCGCCCAGCGGCTGGCCCGCACCGCCTGGCCGCCCCCGGTGGCCTCGGCGCTGGCCGGGGCGTTCGTGGTCCTGGCGGCCGATCTCATCGCCCGCCGCCTCATCCCGGACGTGGAGCTGCCCGTCGGCGTGGTGACCGGCGTGCTCGGGGCGCCGCTCCTGCTCTGGCTCCTCGCCCGGGGCCGCCGCGCCTAGCGTCGTCTCGCGGGCTCGGCCTCCCGTACGGCCGGCGCCGGGATCAGCGCGGCGGTGACCACGGCGATCACGGCGATCGCGGCGAACGTCCAGAAGGCGATCGTGAAACCCCTCAGCGTGGGCACGTGAGCGATGGCCGTGGCGGCCAGGATGGCCGAGGCGACCTGCGCCCCCGCCGCCCCGCCGACGGTCCTGGCGATCGTGTTGACGCCCGTGGCCATACCGGTCTGGTCGGCCGGTGCCGCCGCCACGACCAGCAGGCCCATCGACGCGAACGCCAGGCCGTACCCGATCCCGAGCAGTAGCCCGGCGGGGAAGAACTCCCACAGCGGCGGCGGCCGCAGCGCCAGCACGGCGAAGGTGACGGCCGCGCACGCCGCCCCGCCACGCGATGGCGCTCAGCGGGGCGCCGGTCTCACGCTGGAAGCCGGGTAAGGCCGCGACGACGATCGTCTGCGCCGAACTGGCGGCCAGGCTCGCGGCGATCAGTGTCGCGCGGGCGGGGTGGTCGTGGTCAAGTCGCCTCCTTGGCCAAGGATAGGCAACCCTAAGTCTTACGGACAGTGTCCGCAAGTGTAGTGTCCACCGCATGAGCACGCGGGACCGGCGGGCGTGGGGCAGCCTCAACCGCGAGCGGATCGTCGTCGCGGCGCTCGACCTGGCCCGGCGCGAGGGCCTCGGCGCGGTGACCATCCGCCGGGTCGCCGAGGAGGCCGGGGCGTCGCGCATGGCGCTGTACCGGCACGTGGCCGACAAAGAGGCGCTGATCGAGCTCGTCGCCGACGCCGTCGCCGCGGCCGTGGTGCCGCCGGTCGAGGCGGATCGGCCGTGGCCGGAGCAGCTCCGGGTGTTCGCCCGCGAGCTGCGTGCGACGTTGCTCGCCTATCCCGGCTTCGCCGACCTCTTGGCGGCCCGGCACGGACACGGACCCGGGGCGCTGCGGCTGTTCGACACGGTGATCGGGATCATCCGGAGCGCGGGTCTGGAGGGCGCGGCGACCGCGCGGTGGTTCACGGTGTTCATGGACGTGGTGGTGGGGCGGGTCCACCGGGAGTCCTCCGGTGACGGGCACAGTGTGCTGCTCGGCCATGCCCCTGTCGACGTCGAAGGGCTGCCGCATCTGGGCGCGGTCGCTCCCCATCTGGGGTCGATGACCTCGGAGGACCTCTTCGAGAGCGAGCTCGCGCTGGTGATCGAGGGCATCCGCGCCCAGACGTCATAGCGCACACCGGCGCGCGACCGCCCTCGCTGACGCGGTGCGCGTCCGCCTTTGCCTCACGGACGCGCACCGGTCATGCCGTGGGGCTATCGGGACGCGTTCAACGCGTCGACGATGCCCGAGCCGTAGAAGCCGTTACGCGACCTGCCGCCCTCGCAGGTGTGCGTGGCCGTCGTCGTCGTACCGTCCGGCAGGATGCGCGTGTAGGTGAACGCGCGGGGCTCCGGGCACGGGGTCTTGGTGGCGGTCGCCTTCAGCGCCGCCTCCACCGCGTCCGGGTTCATGGTCAGGCCGCCGTGAGCGCGGTCGCGGTGGCCGAACCGGCTGACGATCAGCGCCGCCACGCCCGCGGCCCGCGGCGAGGCCATCGAGGTGCCCTGGAGGTAGGTGTAGTACCCGCAGACCGAGCCGCGGCAGTCGCGCACCACGGACGGGGTGTTCGGCGTGCCGTCGGGGTTGAGCTGCCCGTTCTCCTCGGCCAGCGACTTCGGATAGGCGGCCAGCGTCGCTCTGGTCACGTCACGCGTGGTGGCCGGGTTGTCGTAGGCGTCGCCGCCGGGCGAGGCCACGTCCACGTAGCCGTTGCCGTAGTCGGAGTAGTACGCCTTGCGCTTGCTGATGCCGGTGGACGACACCGCGATCACGTGGTTGCCCTCGCTGGGCATGGACACGCAGCTCGGCGGGATCGTCCGGTCGTACGGCGCCTCGCCGGGCACGCTGGCGAAGTCGGGGCTGGAGCCGTCGACGAGCTCCTTGGTGTAGTCGGTGCCGCCGTTGCCCGCCGCGGACACCAGCGTCACGCCCCTGTCGTGGGCGTAGTTCAGCGCCCGCTGGGTCGCCTTGATGATGGTGGCCTGCTCCACGCGGTCGGCGGGGGAGTCGGCCGGGTTGTCCACGCAGTTGAACAGCCACGGGTCGATGTAGTAACTCATGTTCACCACGTCGATGCCGTGGTCGCCCGCGTACGTCAGCGCGTCCACGCTCGGCTGCAGGAAGAAGAAGCCGGAGTCCTGGCCGACCCGGAGGTTGACGATGGACACCTTGGGCGCCACGCCGGCCACGCCGAGCCGGTTGATGGGCGAGGCGATGGAGGAGGCCACGTGCGTGCCGTGCTCGTTCTCGTCCACGTCGGCGGGGTCGGTGCAGGAGTGGTCCGGCTCGGCCTCGCAGGGCCCGTCGATCGGATCGCCGTTGGCGTCGACCGGGATGTCGACCGTGAAGTTACGGCTCAGCGCCCGGTTGAAATTGGGGGCGATATCCGGATGTGAGGCGTCCACCCCGGTGTCCAGGATGCCGACCAGCACCCCCGGGTCGCCCTGCTCGTGGCGGTAGGAGCCGTCGGCGGTGGCGTGGATCTGCTTCATGTCCCACTGCAGCTCCGACAGCGGCTCGGCCGTCGGTCCCGGCTTGCCGAAGGTGGTGGCGGCGGGGGCGCCGTCAGCGGCCTTCTCCACGGCGTCGGTGGCCTTGCGCGCCTTGGCGGCGGAGCGGGCGGCGGACGGGACCGTTCCGATGGACCGGTTGTGCGCCACGCCCTCGATCGAGGCGTTCGCGGCGACGGCGCCGGCGAAGCCCGTGTTGGTGGTGGAGACGGTGGCCACGCCGACCGCGGTGTTCTCCTTGACCACCGTGCCGCCGGCCGCCTGGACGGCCTTGCGGGCGACGTCCGGCCGCACCCCTTCCTTGTATAAGACGATGTATTCGGTTGCCGAGGCGGTTGCGGTCCGGACTGCCTGAGCGGGGCTGACCATAGCGGTAGCCACGAGGGTGCAGGCAGCCAGGACGATGACACGCTTCACGCGTACCTCCGGGCGTAGACGGATATGTCCACCAATCTGGGCATGTTTACCGGCTACGTCCATAGGTCCCGCCTACCTCATAAGGTGTGCTCAATGAGGCACATCGCGTTCGACCGGCTGCACAACTTCCGGGACCTGGGCGGTTACCGTACTCGCGACGGTCGTACGGTGCGCTGGAGGCGTTTGTACCGTTCCGATTCCCTGGCCAAGCTCCAGGGCGAGGACTGGCGGCGCTTTCTCGACCTGGGCGTGCGTACGGTGATCGACCTGCGCTACCCGTGGGAGATAGCCGCCAGGGGCCGCGTACCGGACAGCGACGGCCTGGCCTACCACAACCTCAGCATCGAGCATCAGCCCTACGACCAGGCCGAGCTGGGCACGGACATCGACACCGTCCGCTTCCTCGCCGACCGGTACGCCGAGGTCGCGCTGGACGGCGTGGAGGAGCTGGGGCAGGCACTGAAGGTGATCGCCGCCGAGGAGAGCGCGCCGCTCGTCATGCACTGCGCGTCGGGCAAGGACCGTACCGGGCTGCTGGCCGCGCTGCTGCTGTCCCTGCTGGGGGTGGACGAGGAGACCATCGTGGAGGACTTCGCCCTCACCGAACTGGCCACCGAACGGCTGGTCGCCGACTGGCGGGCGGCCTATCCGGACCGGACGCTGAAGTGGCCGGGTTACGGGCGCGCGCCGGGCGAGATCATGCGGCTCTGCCTGGCGGAGCTGGCGGCCGGCCATGGCTCCGTACGGGACTACGCGATCGACCGGCTGGGCGTGGACGCCGAGCTGATCACGGCGCTGAGAGAGCAGTATTTGATGCCGCCCAGGACCTGTGTGATCCCCTGAGCGATCACCGGACTTCGGCGAGCTCACCGGCGGGCATGTCCACCATCCTTTTCATCAGCGGCTCAACGCGCCGTGCCGACATCACGCGTGTTCGCCGCGCGTCGACGCGATCGGACTGATCCACGTGTCATCCATCTCAACCAGCCCGTCAGGCCCTCGACCCGCCACCCCGAGTTCCCGACAATCCCTACGACGTTCACACCCTGGACACGACGCATGCCGGGTTCCTGTTCAGAGCGGCGGAGGTGGCCGCCATCCTCGACGAACTCTCTGTCTAGCGACTGGGCGGAGGCTTGGGCTGGTCGCCGACTCGCGGGCGGCCCAAGCTCCATACCACGGTAATAGGGGCAAACTGGCTTATCCCCGGACAGCGTCATCGCGCCTACCGTGACAGCACCCCCACTGTCCGAGGAGACCCGATGCACAAACCCCTGCGTCTCGCGCTCTCTCTCATCCTCACCGTCGCGTTCTTACTGACCGCCTCGCCCGCGCAGGCCGCGCCCCTGCTCAGGACCCTCCGGTACGACGCCGGCCGCGCGGCCGAGTTCCGCGGCGCGGTCGATCAGGCCGCGCAGATCTGGAACTCCAGTGTCACGAACGTCCGCCTCGTCGCAGGCACCCCCGCCGACTTCGTCGTCGTCGCCGACAACGGCTGGCCCCGCACCCTGCCCACGAGCCTGGGCCGGGGCACCATCTGGATGGGCAGGGAAGCCACCTCGCAGGGCTACAACCCGGTGCGCATCGCAGCCCACGAGATCGGCCACATCTTAGGTTTGCCCGACCGGCGCACCGGCCTCTGCTCCGACCTGATGTCCGGCTCCAGCGCTCCGGTGAGCTGCACGAACGCGAATCCGAGCGCGGCCGAACGGGCCCAGGTCGATCGCAACTTCGCCGGCGCTACCCCACTGGTCGAGTTCGGCCGGGTGCTCGTGGACCGCTGACCTCGGGCGCGTGCCGGCCGACCGCGAAACCGCACTCCGCCGCTCGGACGAAACCTCGCCGCACTATGCCGCCGTCCTCTTGCGGAGCAGAACGTGCTCCCGAATGTCCCACGAGCGCGAGACCCGCACTGCTAGAGGCCGCTTCCCCGGGCAGGGACCTCCACTATGGACATCCTCCCTATCCTGTCAGCCGTAGCGCTCCTCGCGGGTGCTGGAATAGCCCTCACCCAGAAGGCATGGCCGGTGGCCCTCCTGTGTGCCGGCCTGGCCCTGGCCGCCCTCGCCGACGCCCGTCTCATCGTCGGCTAGCTCCACACCACACAGCGCGCAGAGGCCGGTAGCGCTTCCGCGGAGCGGGCGAGCTGGTCATAGGTGAGACCCCCGAGTCCGGGGGTCTCACCTGGGCCTCAGTAACCCAGCCGCTTCAGGTCGGGCTGCTCGAACGCCGACTGCGGAATGTCACCCCGGTATGGACCCGTGATGACCGGCGGGACGAAGGTCTCCTTGATCGTGCGGGCGTTCACCCAGCGGATCAGGTTGAAGATCGAGCCCGCCTTGTCGTTGGTGCCCGAGGCGCGGGCGCCGCCGAACGGCTGCTGGCCCACGACCGCGCCCGTCGGCTTGTCGTTGATGTAGAAGTTGCCCGCCGCGAAGCGCAGCCGCTCCGCGGCCGAGGCGATCGCGTAGCGGTCCTGGGCGATGATCGACCCGGTCAGCGCGTACGGCGAGACGCTCTCCATCTGGTCGAGCACCGCGTCGAAGTCGCCGTCCTCATAGACGTGTACGCCCAGGATCGGCCCGAAGTACTCCTTGACGAAGATCTCGTCCGTGGGGTCGGCGCACTCCAGGATCGTCGGCTTCACGAAATAGCCGGTGGAGTCGTCGTAGGAGCCGGTGAGCAGGTCGATGTTCGAGGCGCCGCGAGCCCGGTCGATGGCCGCCTTGTGCTTGGCGAAGGCCCGGTCGTCGATGACCGCGCCCATGAACGTCGACAGGTCGCCCGCCACGTCGCCCACGGTCAGCGACTCGGCCGCGGAGACGAAGTCGTCACGCATGCGCGACCAGACCGAGCGCGGCACGTACGCCCGCGACGCCGCCGAGCACTTCTGGCCCTGGTACTCGAAGGCGCCCCTGACCAGCGCGGTGGCGAGCACGGCCGGGTCGGCCGACGGGTGGGCCAGGACGAAGTCCTTGCCGCCGGTCTCGCCGACGAGGCGCGGGTAGCCGCGGTAGGAGGCGATGTTCGCGCCGACGGTGCCCCACAGGTGCTGGAAGGTCGGCGTGGAGCCGGTGAAGTGGATGCCCGCCAGCTGCGGGTGCGTGAGCGCCACCTCGGAGACCGCCTGGCCGTTGCCGGTGACCATGTTGATCACGCCCGGCGGCAGGCCGGCCTCCTCCAGCAGGCGCATCGTGAAGTGCGCCGCGAACTGCTGCGTGGGCGAAGGCTTCCAGACAACGACATTTCCCATCAAGGCCGCCGACGTCGGCAAATTTCCGGCAATGGCGGTGAAGTTGAAGGGGGTGATCGCCAGCACGAAGCCCTCGAGCGCCCGGTACTCCATCCGGTTCCACACCCCGGGCGACGACGCCGGCTGGTCGGCGTACAGCTGCCGCGCGTAGGCCACGTTGAACCGCAGGAAGTCGATCAGCTCACAGGCCGAGTCGATCTCCGCCTGCTGCGCCGACTTCGACTGCCCGAGCATGGTCGCGGCGTTCAGCGTCGCCCGCCACGGCCCGGACAGCAGGTCGGCCGCCTTGAGGAAGACCGCCGCCCGCTCGTCGAACGACAGCGCCCGCCAGGCCGGAGCCGCGCGCAGCGCGCTGTCGACGGCGTCCCGTACGTCCTGAGCCGTGGCGTCCTGAATGCGGCCGAGGACGGAGGCCTTGTTGTGCGGCTGCACCACGTCGATCGGCGCGCCGCCGCCCAGCCGCCGCTCGCCGTCGATCGTCATGGTCAGGTCGATCGAGGACCCGGACAGCTCCTTGATCCGGTTCTCCAGCGTCGTACGCTCCGGGCTGCCCGGCGCGTAGCCGTACACCCGCTCGTTGGCGGGAACGGGCACGTTGCTGATGGCGTCCATTTACTTACCCCCAAGGGCACGAAGGAAGAAGGCGACGTTGGCGGGCCGCTCGGCCAGGCGGCGCATGAAATAGCCGTACCAGTCGTCGCCGTAGGGAACGTAGACGCGCACGGTGTGACCGGCCCCGGCGAGGTCCTCCTGCCGGTCGGTGCGGATTCCGTACAGCATCTGATACTCGTAGGACCCGAGCCCGCGGCCGAAGCGGTCGGCGAGCAGCTCGGTGATCGAGATGATCCGGTCGTCGTGCGTCGCCACCATGGGGTACCCCTGCCCCGCCATGAGGGTCCGCAGGCATCGCACATACGCCTTGTCGACCTCGCTTTTGCCCTGGTACGCGACCGAGGCGGGCTCGCGGTAGGCGCCCTTGACCAGGCGTACCCGCGAACCCTCGACCGCCAGTTCGCGGCAGTCGTCCGCGCTGCGGAACAGGTAGGCCTGGATCGCCACGCCGGTCGACGGGAAGTCGGCGCGCAGCTTGCGCAGGATCGCGAGCGTCGAGTCGACGGTGGTGTGATCCTCCATGTCGAGGGTCACGGTCGAGCCGCCCGCGTCGGCGGCGGCGCAGATCTCGCGGGCGTGCTCCAGCGCCATCGCGTCGTCGAGCCGCTGCCCGACGGCCGACAGCTTCACCGACACCTCGCCCCGGCGGCCGAGATCGAGCGGGCGCAGCGCGTCGAGCAGCGTGATGTACGCCTTCGCGGTGGCCGCCGCCGCGTCGGCGTCGCGGGTCTCCTCGCCGAGATGGTCGACGGTGACGGCGAGTTTGGCGTCGCGCAGCCGTTCGATGGCGGTCCGGGCCTCCTGAACGCTCTCACCGGCGACGAACCTGTCGACGACCTTGCGCGTGAGGGGGAAGCCGGATACCGAGCGGCGTACCAGCGCGCTCCGGGAGGTGGCGAGTAGCAGTTGACCCAGCATGTTCTCAGCCTAAAAGCGCAGCTCACAACAGGGCCATCGACGCGCGTAACGCCGCTTGTGGCAGGCTGTCATACAAATGCACAATTCGGCAGATCTACAGGAGACCGTCGACGAGCTCGCCCGCCTGCTGGGGGCGTCCGCGACGTTGGAGGACCGCTCGTTCCGCCTGCTGGCGTATGGTGCGCAGCACGGTGACATCGACACCGTCCGCCAGGAGTCGATCCTGCGCAGGCGCGCCACCGGCGAGGTCCGCGACTACTTCGAACGCTACGGCATCGCCCGCGCCCACGGCCCGGTCAGGATCCCCGCGGACGCCGACCTCAAGGTCCTGGCCCGGGTCTGCTGGCCGCTGCGCCACGGCGAGGTCACCTACGGGTACCTGTGGCTGCTCGACTCCGGCAGCCTCACCGAGGAGGCGCTGAGCCGGGCGGCCCCGCTCGTCGCCAGGGCCGCCGCCGCGCTCGCCCAGGAGGCCAGGAGCCGCCACGACCTCGGCCGCGGCCTGCGCGCGCTGCTCTCGGCCGACCCGGAGGAGCGGGCCGGCGCCTCCATCGAGGTGCTCGGGCCCGTCACCGCGATCGCCGTCCGCGAGTCGGAGGAGCGTGTCGCCGCCCTCTGGACGCTGCCGCGCGGGGTGCTGGCCCGCGCCGGCTCGCCCGTCGCACTGCTCGCCCCCGCGCACCTGGCCGCCGAGGTCGCCCAGACGCTGCAGAGCGCGTACGGCACGGCGGCCGGCATCGGCGCCCCCCGGGCGGACCCGGCGGACGCCTGGCAGAGCTGGCGCGAGGCGCGGCAGGCATTGCGCGTCGCCGAGCACTTCCCCGGCTTCGCCCCCGTCGCCCGGTGGGAGGACCTGGGCGTGCACCGGCTGCTGGCCCGGCTCGGCCAGAGCGACCTGCGCGAGCTGGCGGCCGAGACGGCGGCGCTGGACGCCGAGCTGGCGCACACCGTGGAGGTCTACCTGGACCACGGCGGCCACGCCCAGAAGACGGCCGCCGAGCTGGGCATCCACCGCCAGACGCTCTACTACCGGCTGGCCAAGGCCGAGCGGACGCTGCACCGGGACCTTTCGGAGGGCGACGACCGCCTGACCGTTCACCTGGGCCTCAAAGCGGCCCGGCTACTGCCGGTCACAGGTGGCTGAAGGCTGACGCGTCTTACAGGTGGCTGAGAGCTGAGGCGTCGCCGGGCCCGCCGCGCTCGGTCAGCCCCTTGGCGACCCGCTGCCGGTGAGCGTCATCCTTGTGCCCGTCGTACTTGAACTTGCCGCGAATCTCCTCGATCGCCAGCCGAACCCCCTGGATGCCCGACAGAAGCCGCGGCATCCGGGCCGGATCGCCCTGCCCGGGTTCGAGGTCGGCGAGCTGCTCGCGCAGGATCTCCAGCTTGCCCTCGGCCTCCTTGACGATCTCGGCCCGGCAGATGAGCTGGACGGAGGAGTAGAACGTGGTCGGCACGCCCAGCTCCGGCTCGACACCGGGCTCGGCCCGCCACCGGCCGGGGATGTAGGCCCAGGGACCGGCCACCGACATGACCACCTTGGGGTTCTCGTCGATCGCCGCCCAGACCGGATTCGGCCGGGCCAGATGGAGGACGATCGTCCGCTCGTCCACGAGCAGGAACTGCGTCGGCACCACGACGGGCACCTCACGGCCGCGGCCCGCGGCTATCAGGTGCCCGAACTGGTTGTCCTTCACGTACGCCAGGGACTGCTCGTCGGTGCCCGCGTCCCAAGGGTGAATCAGCATAAAAGGAACTTTAAGCGCAGGCGAGTTCGTACACCCGCACCAGCTCCTGGCTGACCCGCTCCCACGAGTAACGCGAACGGGCACGGTCGGCGCCCGCGTAGCCGAGCGCGGTGCGCAGCGTCGGGTCCGTCAGCAGTTCGCGGGCCAGGCGCGCGGTCCGCGCGGGACGGTCCGGCGGCACCAGCAGGCCGGTGACGCCGTCGATGATCGAGTCGAGGTGCGCGCCCACGGCCGAGGCGATCACGGGTACGCCGCAGGCCATGGCCTCCAGCGCGACGATCCCCGTCGTGGCCTCGCGCGGCACCGACACCACGGCGTCGGCGCTGCGCATGAGCTTGGGTACGGCGGTCCGCTTGACCTGCCCGAGCAGGGTCACCCGGTCGGCCACGCCGAGCTGCTGGGCCAGGGCGCGCAGGCGGCGTACCTCCCGGTCGCCGTCGAGCAGCTCCGGCTCGGGGCCGCCGGCGAGCACCAGCTCGACGTCCTGGAGGCCCTGCAGCGCGCGGATGATCGTGGGGGCGCCGCGTTCGGGGGTGAGCGGGCCCAGGTGCAGCAGGCGCTTGCGGCTGCCGCGCGTGGCGACCGGGCCCTGACGGTGGAAGCGCTCGGTGTCCACGCCGTACGGCACGATGGCGATGTTGTTGCGCGGAACGCCGAGCCGGATCAGCGCCGACTCCTCGTCACCGGAGCCGGCGATGACCGCTCTGGCGTTGCGGCCGAGCGCGCGCTCCAGCTTCACGTGGGCCGCGTCGACGGTGTGGAAGGTCTGGGCGACCGGCACCCCCAGGCCGCTGGCGCCCGTGACGGCCGCGAGGCCGCCGGTCCAGGAGTGGGCGTGGATCACGTCCGGACGTTCCTGGCTCCAGCGCCGGCTCAGATACTGGCCGACGTCCTTGAGGTACGGCATCACGTCGGCGGGGGCGAGATCGCGGGCCGGGCCCACCTCGATGTGCTCCATCATCACTCCCGGCGCCACCCGCGTCCTGGCCTTGCCCTCGGCACTGTCACGACGGGAGTAGATGGTGACGTGGTGCTCGCGTCCCAGTTCACGCGCTACGGAGAGAATGTGGTGGCGCTTGTTGCCGGTAGCGGAAGCGACGATCGCGATATTCATGGCACACCTCAGCGTGAAAACAGCTTTCAAGGTGTGCCTGCGTCTTAGGCACGTCGTTCTTCCCCCGACCTTACCCAAAGATGGCTCAACCGCAAACCCCCGCAGATCAGACGCCGCGCAGAGCCAGCACCACGATCTCGTCCCACACCTGCCCGCCGGAGAACGCGTGCCGGTCCGCCTCGACCGCCTTCACGATGGTCGTAGGCGCCTGACCAGCGCATCTGCCCAGAACATCGGCCAGCCGCTCCTCGCCGTACGGCTCGCCGACCTCGTTCCTGGAGGAGATCAGCCCCTCGGAGTAGAGCAGCAGCGTCTCACCCACCGCGACGGTGAGCTCCTCGGCCTCGGTCTCGGCCTCCGGCGAGATGCCCAGCGGCACGCCGCCACCCGAGGCGAAGCGGACGCTCCCGTCGGGCAGCAGCAGCGCGGCCGGATGATGCCCCGCCGACGACAGGCGGATCCTGCGGCCCCGGACGAACCCGGCCACGACCATCACGAACATGCCGGTGCCCTGCGTCACCAGAGCCTCGTTCACCTTGCGCAGCACCACGTCGGGATCGGACTCCCAGACGCTGAGCACCCGGACCCCGCCCCTGACCATGGCGCTGACCGACGCGGCCTCCTCGCCCTTGCCCGCGGCGCCGCCGAGGGCGAACGCCCAGCCGTCCGCGACGGGGAAGACGTCGTAGAACTCGGCGCCGACCGACGCGCCGGGATTGTAGATCGCGGCGGCCTCGTACCCGGGCACGTCCGGCAGGTTGCGCGGCGCGACGGTGGCCGACAGCGCGTCGGCGGCCCGCGAACGGCTCTGGAAGCTTCTCTGCGCGCGTACCGCCAGCCCGAGCTGGAGCCCGACCTCCTGCATGACCCCCAGGTCGGCCAGCGTGAACGGCGGCCGGGCGTGCGACCTGACCAGCGTGAGCACGCCGTCGGCCGGGCCGATGGGCACGCACAGCATCGAGCCGGCGCCCATCGCCGTCAGCAGCGGCCCGTCGGCGCAGAAGCCCAGCAGCGTCTCGTCGTCGACCATCTCGTGCACCACGCCGGAACCGCGTTCCAGCACCTGGGTCACCACATGGCTCGCGGCCGGCTGGGCGGACTCGATCTGGCGTACCAGGTCGCCCAGCGGGTGGTCCTTGGGCGCCACGACGGCCGCGCGGCGGGCCAGACCGTCGCGTACGACGTCCGCGATCACCCAGTCGGCCCAGCCGGCCGCCAGCAGCCGCGTCGCCCTGGGCAGCGCTACAGGCTGCCGCAGCGCCTCCTCGTCCAGCAGCAGTGTGGTCATCGTGGCCAGCAGGTCCTGGCGCTTGGCCGCCGCCAGCAGCAGCGCGGCGTCCGACTGCTCGGGCCGCCGGGCGCCCGGTTCGGGCAGCTGCACCTCGGTCGGCAGCGCCACGGCCGCCACCATCTGCTGCGGTTCGCCGGGCATCGTCAGCCGGGTCAGGGCCACCTGGACGGTGTGGGTCCTGCCCTGGTGCGCCAGGCGCGACTCGAACGCCGCCGGCTGCCCGGTCTGCAGCACCGACATCAGGTGCGAGCGGAACGCCGCCCGTCGCGACACGTCCACCAGCAGCGGGAACGACCGGCCGACCAGGTAGCCGTCGGGGCTGCCCAGCATCCGCGAGGTCTCGGGATTGATCCGCCGGACCACGCCGCCGCCGTCCAGCACGATCACCGGCACGGGGAAGGCCCGGTAGACCTGGCGCAGCAGCTTCAGCTCCCGCTGCGCCCCGTCCTTCTTGCCGCCCTGCCGCTTGGGCGCGTTGCGCAGCGCTTCACGCGCCTCGGCCAGCAGTTCGGCGGCGGTGTCGAGTTCCGCGAGTGCGGCGTCTAGAGTCGGCGCAAGGTCGGAGGGGTAGGCCGCCCGCGCCTCGCGCAGGGAGGAAACACGTCCGGACAGAGCGTCCAGGGCGTGTTCGAGGCCGGGCATGGTCATTCTCTGACGCTACGCCACGCTGGATAATGCTAGCTATAAGGGGTAGGGCCTAGCTGCTATGAAATCAACGGCGATGATCACCCCCGGACTTGCCCGTAACCTGGCGACTCTCGGGCGGTTGGGCGAAGACAACTCAACGGAAAGCGTGCTGCGCGGTCTGACGACCGCGCTGGCCGACGGAGTCCCCGGTTGCTCGGGGGGTTCCGCCGAGCACTGGCGTGACCAGCGGGTGCTGGTGTCGGGCTCGCACAGCGAGCTCATCATGCTGGTCGAGGGCGAACGCGACCTCGGCGAGGGCCCGTCGACCGACGCCAGGCTGACCGGCGGCCGGGTGGTCGTGACGGACGTGCTCAGCGACTCGCGCTGGCCGCGCTACGCGCCGCTCGCCGCCCGCTGGGGCGTGCGCTCGGCGCTCACCGTGCCGATCCGGCTCGACCCTGTCCTGCTGGTCATCGGCCTCTATTCGGTACGGCCGGCCGCCTTCTCCCCGCAGGCCGCCCAGGCGCTGGCCGACATGCTGACCGAGCAGGTGGGCGTGGCCATGGCCAACCTGTGGGACTTCGAGGAAGCGCGTACGGACGCCGCCCAGCTCCAGGAGGCCCTGGCCGGGCGCTCGGTGATCGACCAGGCCAAGGGCATCATCATGAAGACCAGCGGGTGCTCGTCCGAGGCGGCCTTCGAGGAACTGCGCCGGATCTCACAGCACCACCAGGTCAAGGTGGCGGACCTGGCCAGGCTCCTGGTCGACGAGCACCAGAAGAAGTCGCGTCGCTAGTTGCTCGAATGGAATGTGCTGATGCGCTCAGCCAATGGCGGCCAAGGCGTCGTCGAGCGTGTCGTACAGCGGCAGCCGCTGCGCGAGCCCGGTGATCCACATGACCTTGGACTTTGAATATTCCACGCCGACCAGGGCAAACCTGGCACCCGACGCCAGGCTGGTCTGCCAATGGTGGACGATCAGGCCGAGCGCGCGCGAGTCCATGAACGTCACCCCGGCCAGGTCCAGGATCAGCTCGGAGCCCGCCAGAGAGAGGTAGTCCGCGAACTGCTCGCGCGTCGTGGCGTCGAGCACGCCATCGACCTTGATCACCGTGATCTCGTCCACGGTCGACGACGTAAGGCTCAGGGCCGTCACCGCCCCTTCGCCGTTCTCCGGCATTGTCACGGGGCAACCCTACTGTCACCGCACGAAGGAGGAATACTTCTGCCGTGAGGGGGGACACTGGATCCGAAGTCCAGCAGAGGGCTTCCGTCTCGGATGTCGAGCGAGGCAGGCCTCTGCATGGGCTTTTTCTGCAGGTGGAGGCGGCCCTGCGACCCATATGAGGAGCAGCCATGGCTGTGCGGGAATTTGTCCTCGAGGAGTTGACCGCCGAAGAGTTGCTGGCCGAAATGGCCGGCGAAGCCGCTACCGACAGTCACCGCGAACGCCTGCGGGAGCGCATCGTCGAGATGCACCGCTCGCTCGCCATGGAGATCGCCAGACGCTACCGCTACCGCGGCGAGCCTCTGGAGGATCTTCTGCAGGCCGCGTACGTCGGCCTCATGAAGGCCGTCAACGGCTTCGACCCCACTCTCGGCCACGCCTTCAGGGGCTACGCCGTCGTCACGATGACCGGAGAGGTCAAGCGCCACTTCCGCGACCGTACCTGGGCCATCCGGGTGCCGCGTCTCTACCAGGAGCGCCGCGCCGAGCTGAACCGGCTCGTCGCCGACCTCAGCCAGGACCTGGGACGATCCCCGACCGTGGCCGAACTGGCCGCGAAGATGAACATCAGCGAGGAGGACGTCCTGCTCACGCTCGACGCCTCGGCCGCCTACAGCACGCTGTCGCTCGACGCGCCGCTCGGAAGTGAGGACGACGCGGCCTCGCTCGGCGACGTGATCCCGGAGGACGACGATACGCTGAGCAAGATGGTCGACCGGCAGGCCGTCAAACCGCTGATCGACGCGCTGCCATCGCGTGAGAAGCACATCCTGCTGCTCCGCTTCTTTGGGAACATGACACAAGCCGAAATAGCGGCAGAGTTCAGCATCTCTCAGATGCATGTATCGCGAATCCTCCGTAAAGTGCTGGACCAGCTACGTAGTGAGCTAGTCAGCTGATTAAGGCGGTTACCGGGTGAACGAGGATGTCGATCCTCAGGCGGGCTCCATCAGCCCGCCACCGGGCGCGCCGGTGAAAGAGCTGAGCTTCCGGTTGCCGGACCTCCCGCAGGTGCGTCAGTTCGCCGCGTCCGAGGCCCGCGAGGTGGGCATGGCGGAGGAGGCGGTGGGCGATTTCGTCATCGCCGTCAACGAGGTGGCCACCAACGCCGTCACCCACGGCACGGTCGACGCGCAGCTGCGCACCTGGGTCCACGACGGCGAGCTGGTGGTCGAGGTACACGACGAGGGCACCTGGAAGCCCGGCCCGATGCCCGGCTCGGTGGGCGGGATGGGGCTCTGGGTGGCCCGCCTGCTCTCCTCCGACCTGTCCCTGCGGGTGGGCGGCGAGGGCAGCACGGTCACCATGCGCTTCCCCAGCAAGACCTGACGTACGTTTCCCGGATGTGATTTCCCGGATGTGATTTCCTGGCCACCAGACCTGAACCGACATGTGCGCGCGACGCCTCGTGATCGAGTGCGCCGCGCGCTGTCGTGCTCTGTCCGCTATCGGCGGGTACGGCCTCGCCAGCCGCCGTAGCTCTTGACGCTGGCCGTGCCGATGCCCGCCTGGTGCAGCGCCAGCAGCGTGAGGCCGAGCAGGATGAACGTCGTGCCGGAGATCCCTGACCCGATGCGCACGTTCAGCAGGTCGAGCAGGAAGCCCAGCCCGAAAATGATCGCCGCGACTATCGCCAGCATGTCCCGTTACCTCGTTCCGTAGCCCGTATCGGTTGCGTGGCTTACCTCATGGCCGGTTGCCTGGCTCGTCTCGCGGCCGGTCTCGTGGCCTGAGAGGGTGAGCAGCCGCTCCAGCACGACCCGGTAGTCGCGCAGGGCCAGCCGCAGCTGCTCGGTGTCGTCCCCGCCCTTCCAGCGCTCGCGCAGCTCGCTCGTACGAGCCGTAAGACTGCTGGTGATCGCCTCGACGACCTCCTCGACCAGCCCTTCGGCCCGCTGGACGGCGTCGCCGGGGTCGTCGACGAACGAGGTCTGCAGCTCGCGCCAGCGGGCCTGCACCTCGGCCGGGTCCTGGTCGAACAGGACGACGGACTGAGGGGCCGCGTGGGCCGGCGCGCTCTCCACCACCACGGGCTCGCCGGCCACGTCGTCGGCGTATTCAGGCTCGGCCAGCATGTCGCCGCCCGTCGGGGCGTAGGGCTCGTGGTGACGAGCGCCGTTCCCCTCGTCGTTCTCTTCGCTCTCGTCGTTCTCTTCGGCGACGGTCGCCCGCGACTGCTCGTCACGCCTACTCAGGTCGGCGGTGGGGGTGTCGTTCGCGCGGAAGTCGTCCCTGGGGGTGTCGCCGTCCCTGACATCCTCGTCTGGATCGGCGTCGGCACGGAACCCGCCCACGCGGTCATCGTCCGTACGGAAGCCGTCCCTGGAGGCGTCGTCATGCGCGTGGCCGTCATCCGTACGGAAGCCACCCGCATGGACATCGTTCCCGCGGGGGTCGTCGGCGCGCTCGCCATCGTCGTCGACCTGGTCCGCCCGTTGCGACGGCACTTTCAGCTCGTCGCTCGTCATATCGGTCACCGTCCTCGCGTGGTCTCTTGTAGGAGCTCTTCGAAGAGCGCGCGGTAGTGCACCATCGCCTGACGGAGGTCCTCGGTGGAGGCCTCCTTCCTGGCGGCGCGCCCGCTGATCTCGTGGGCTGCCCGGTAGTGGTCCAGGGTGGTCGCATGCCCGACGGACAGATCGGACACCCGCTGCTCGAAGTCCTCCGTGGGGTAGCCGCGCTCCGCCATGACCGCCGCCACCAGCTGGTCGGCCTCGGATACCGCGAACCCGGGGGCGTCGACGAAGCGCTCCTGCACCTCGTTCCACCGGGTGGCGTAGCTGTCACGTGACTCCTCCGGCAGGGGCCGGATGTCCAGCTCGGAGTGGCGCTGCTCCCGGGCGAGCAACTCCTGCTCCGCGTCGTGCCTGCTGTCGTGCTCAGCCATCAGGCGTTCGTACTCGGGGCCGAAACGTGCGCGGAGGCGGCTGCGGCGCTGCTGCTGCAACACCACATAGCCGACTGCGGCAAGGGCCACCACCGCGACCACGACGACGACCACCCAGATCAAGGTGGACATGATGTTCGCCTCCGGTCTCTATTGTCGAGACCAGCGACTGCCCCCGTACGAGCGCCCGAAACGCCGGTGTCAGGGGCCTTCCAGCGCTTTCCTGGCCGCTGCCAGCACTGCCGCGACGTGTGAGTCACCGGGGGCGGCGGCGACCTCCCTGAACCCGCTCACGCTGTCGTAGCCGACGTCGAGCCCGGCATCGACAAGCCGCTGAGCCCACCGCAACGCGGTATTCAACCGCTCGGCCGCCGGCGGCTTCCCCTGCGCGGCGGCGGACAGGTTCCGCAGGTTCGTGGCGGGCCCGGACTGCGCGTGCTTCCGCTCCAGCTTCCACGGTACGGCCCGGCTGTGATCGAGCATCGGCTTGGCCAGGCCCGCGGCCCGCTTGGCCTGCAACACCCCGGACTCACTGACCCCGAAGTGCGCGGCCAACTCCTGCACGTTCATCCCCTCGGCGACGAGCCTGGCCAGCTCACCCCGATCGACGGTCGGCCTGCGCCCCACGAGCCCCTCCTGCTGAGTACACGTGCGGTTCTGATGTGCGCTAAGGTTATGACGTCTCGCCCCGCAGGGGGTGATCGACACAACCGGGACGTAGCGCAGCTTGGTAGCGCACTTGACTGGGGGTCAAGGGGTCGCAGGTTCAAATCCTGTCGTCCCGACCAGGTTTTCTACTGGTCGAGCAGGGTGTCACTCTTTAGGGTGGCACCCTTTCGCATGGGTGAGTGACTAACGGGCGAAGAGATCGTCCACCGCCGCAGCTCCTTGCAGGAGTACGGGGCGGATCTGCTTGCGGTAGACGGCTTTGGTGACAGCCGTGCCGCTGTGGCCGACGAGCCGGGCGATGGCGTGAAAGTGGATCAGGCCCCGCCGCTGGTACTCGGCGACCTTGGCGAACGACACCCGGACCAGACGGCTGAACTGCCGTCGGCTCAGAGCCGCTTCACTCGCCAGGCTGCGGTGCACTTCCAGGGCGAAGCGAAGCAACAAGGCGATCGCTACACCTGAAAGCGGAAGGTCATGCTGCCGCGTGGCTTCCGTCCTCGGGCTTGGCGGCCCTGCGGTACGGGTCCACTTGCCACCGAAGCACGAGGGCCGAGCGCCGATCTTTGCTAACGGGAGTGCTAACAACGGTCTCGGATAACTGTGGACGGTGGTGGACTGGCTGCGCCCGTTTCTGCCGCTTAATCAGGCAACCACGAGCCTGGAGGACGTCTGTGGACGATCGAGTCCTCACTACGGATCAGAAGGTTGGGGTTTCGAGTACCTCCGGCCGCACAGAGCACTACCAGGGAGTTCCTTGATCTCAAGGGACTCCCTGAGTCGTTTCTGGGGGCCGACTGTAGCAACGGCTGTAGCGACGCTGGTTCGTTCACTGCCTTCTGCTCGTCCGTCAGCCGGACGGTGGTCGGCTTGTTCGACACGACTACATTGTAATACGGATGACTACATTCGACTACATCTGTTCCAGATAGGCCGCGAGCGCTGGGATTGACCGCAGCCGTGTAGGGCTTCTCTTTGTGTTCCTGCACTTCAGCGGGTGTTTGTAGGGCTGTGTAGGGTCTATCTGTTCCACCTACGCGCCTATACATACAGAACCAATACCTGGATCCCTACACACCCCTACACTTCCGCAGGTCAGCAGCGTGCGGGTTCATTGAGCGAGGCGGCCGAAAAATCCGAGCCTGGCCAGCATCTACCGGGCCCTGGGCTGAGCACGACAAGCGGCAGGCCTACCCCGAGGCCGTCGGGGCGGCGTGGGCCGGCCATGACGAACAATGTGGGCGTGAACGTTTGGGTGGTACGTCCGTGAACTGGTGGCAGGGACTGCTGGGGTTTGTCGCTGGCTTGCTGATCTCGGTGGTGACCACGCCTGTCGGGGTGTCTGGAGCGGTGTTCCTGCTTCCGGTCCAGCTCAGCGTGTTGAATGTGCCCAACCCAGCGGTGACGCCGACCAACCTGTTGTTCAACGTCGTGGCCACTCCGGGGGCGTTGTTGCGCTACCGCAAGCGCGGCGATCTCGGTGGGCCGTTGACCCGTCTGCTGGTGCTGGGTACCTTGCCCGGCGTCGTCATCGGTGCGCTGGTGCGGGTCTTCCTCCTGCCCGGCTCTGGGGTGTTTCGCCTCCTGGTGGCCTGTCTGCTGTTTCCGCTGGGCTTATGGCTGTGCGTGCGCACGCTGCGCCCGGCGCGCGGCCACGGTGCGCCGGACGGCCCGTCGCCGCCTATGATCACCGCGCTTGCGGTGGCCGTGGGGACGGTGGGCGGGATGTACGGCATCGGCGGTGGGTCGCTGCTCGGGCCGATCCTGGTGGGGCGTGGACTGCCGGTCACGAAGGTCGCCCCCGCCGCGCTGGCCACGACGTTCGTTACCTCGATCGCCGGGGCGCTCACTTACGCCGTGCTGGCGCTGAGCACTCCTGGCGATATCGCGCCTGAGTGGGGGTTGGGCTTGCTGTGTGGGCTGGGTGGGCTGATCGGCGGCTACGTCGGCGCTCATCTGCAGCCCCGGCTGCCGGAGACCGCGCTACGGCTGCTTCTGGGTGTTTTGGCCACTGCTTTGGCTTGCCTGTACGCCGTCCAGTCCCTGATCTGACCCCCGCGCCAGGCGGCGCTCCCAATCCACCGGCTGGCCGTCCGGTCGGGACCGCTGCTGCCGGTTGGGCGCGTCCTACGGTCGGCGGGATTTTGACGGGGCCGGGATCTGGCTGCCCGCAAGATGGCGGCTAGGCCCTCGGGGACGGGCCCCTCCAGGCGCTGCCGCCGCAGGGGCGGGTCGGCGCCTGGTTTGGCGGAGTGCTCTGTACCAGGGTTCGGTGAGGTGGTGGTAGGCGTCTCGACTCGGGCAATCGATCGAGTGAACCGTCTGGGCCGGTCATCGGCTCGCTGCGGTGTGGGTGCCGGTGCGGGGCACCCACGCTGCTACCTGGGGCCGGCGTGGGTGCCGGACGGTGCGGGCAAAAGTTCGGAGGCGTTGTCGCGGCCTGCCGGCCAGAACAGGGGCTGGTCGAGGCCGGGGTAGCGGTGGTTTTGAATGAGTGCTTGGGTGGCGGGCTGGAGCAGGTGGTCCTGCAGGGCCAGCGCGCCGGCCACGTTCGCGCGGGGGAACCTGGCCGGGTTGACCACGACCGACACCATGATGCGGTGAAACATCTCATCGCCGTACAGCACAGGGCGTAAGGGGAGCGGGTTGTCCTTCTGCCAGACGAGGAACGGGGTGAGGCCCCAGAGGCTGTAGCCCCGCTGCTGGGCGGCCGCTCGCATGGCCGCTTGCGGTTGGAGTCCCGTGTCTTGGTACCAGCCGGTCTTGTCCGGTCGGCCGGCGGCGTTCCACAGGATGTCGGCGATGTAGGTCAGCCCCGGCGTGGCGGTGGCGATGAAGGGCGCACGCGCGGCGGCGATGCGGCCGAACGCCTCGACGGGATCGGTGAGCCCGGCCACGCCGGCCGGGTCGCTCGTGTGCATGATCAACGCGGTGGCGTTGAACAACACCGTCCGTGGCCATTGGCCGAGGCCGTCGGTGATGAACGCTTGGGTGTCGGTGTGCCCGAAGTGGGAGAAGATGAGGTCGGCCTCGCCGGCGCGGGCCTTGGCGTAGACGTCTTCTCCGATGTAGACCTGCACGCGCCGGCCGGTTCGCGCCTCGAACGGGGCGAGCAGGCGCGGCAGCAGGCCTCCGTCCTGGATGGTGGTGACGCTGGCCAGGCGGATGGTGGTTCTGGTCGCTGCCGCCTGGCCCGGTGTCGTGCTGGTCGCCGATGCGCTCGTCGTCCACCCCGTCACGCCTGCCGTTGCCAGTGCGAGCAGGCCGCCGGCCGTCACCGCGTCCCGGCGCGATAACTGCGGTGCGCGATCTTGTTGGTGCGCTTCATCTTGAGCGTGCATGTCCGTCTCCTTGTCCGGTCTCGGTTACTGGCCGTTTGCGTCGTTGGGTGTCGTGCCTGGTCGCGCTGGATGGCGAGGCGGCGTTGACGTGGTCTCCTCTGCGGGAAACAGGTGGCGGTAGCGGTCGAGGAACACCTCGATGCGCTCGGCCTGTCGCTGCAGATCAGTCGCGCGTTCGTGCAGGTAGGCCTCACCCGCCGGGGTCAGGCGGTAGGTGCGGCGCGGTGGTGCGTCATCACCCAGCATCCATTCCGCCGTCACCAGGTCCTCCTCCGCCAGCTGGCGCAACACCCGGTAGACCACCGACGCATCTTGCGCGGCCCGCCGGAAACCGAGATCGGCCAGGTAGCCGGCCAGCACATAGCCGTGCCTCGGAGCATCGGCCAGCGCGAGCAGGACAAACGGCACCATCCCCTGTCCCGTCCCGCTCCGATCGGCACCGCCGCGGCGTGCAGCCATGGCTCAGGCTCTTCCGTCCTTGGTGACAAAACGACCCTATTGACATATTGACCCCCACGGGCGCAAGGGCAACCCCGGCCTGGCCAGCATCTACCGGGCCCTGGCCGAGTACGACAAGCGGCAGACCTATCCCGAGGCCTTCGCGGCGGTGGCGACGGGGCCGTCGGGGCCGTCCGGTGGGGTGTCGTCGTCCACGAGGGCGAGCATGCGCTCCAGCACGGCGCGCGGCCTGCGCCGGATGGGCGCGTGCAGGAACAGTGACCGCCGTACGGGCGGAGTGGGGTCGGTCATGGTTACGCTCCATTCTGATGCGCATAGTGTGCAGTAGCGCAATATCCGCTACTGCTCTCCCTGCTGGCCTGTGCCTCTTCACTCGCGCCAGAGGCGAGTGGAGGGGGCGCGCAATTCCCTCGTCCGTGCATCGTCGTCGTGCCGATGCTGGGATTGAGCCAGGCCGCCAGGCGGTGGCGGGCCCACCCGGCGGGGTACTTGGCGCTGCCCGTGCAAAGCCGAGGGCCCGCGCCGGGGCGTGTAGTTGAGGGCGTAGCGCACATCCGGGGAGGCGCCGCTTCAACTATCTCGGTTGCCAGCGGCCGATCTTCTTGGCGACGAGGGTGGCGCCGATGCGCGCGTAGAAGCGTTGCGCGGCCACGTTGGCCTCGGCGACCTCCCAGTGGATCAGCTTGCCGTTGGCGGCTTCGGCGACGGCCCGCATCAACTCCTCTCCTACGCCGTGGCCGCGTTCCGCGCCGGTCACGTACAGGTCGTCCAGCGCGAGGTAGTCCTCGCCGGACCAGAAATGGATCCGCTGCAGCCAGGACACGTAGCCGATGGCCCGGCCGTCCCGTTGGGCGATCAGGTAGGTGATCTCCGGGCGAGCGAGCATCCGCTTCAGGTCGTCGACGCTCACCGTGATGGCCGAGGGCTGGCCTTGGTGCTCGGCCAGCGCACGGATGAGGCTGTACACGGTGGAGGCGTCATCGGGCGTGGCGCGACGGATGACTATCACGATGGTCCTCCCAGATGGGGGGCAAGGGGGCAGCGGATTGGGGGGCTGTGTGCTCTTCCAGGCCGGTTGCCGCCGCCTGCCGGGCGGGCGAGCCGGCTGCGTCCGGCGGTCATTGGCCGGGGGTGCTGCCGGTGAGCGGGATGTGGCTCAGCCGGCGCATCGCCAGCACCGCCGCGCCGGCGGCGATGATCGCGGCGATGACGGCCGCCGTGTTGAGCCCGCCGGCGAACGCCGCCCGGGCGGGAGCGAGCACGGCCGCGGC